>CAXTLE010000116.1:0-8671 GCA_964244855.1 uncultured Aestuariivirga sp.
GACGGACCACGCGCAAGCCCTTTTTGGCTTCTTCGATGATGATGGTGTTGATTTCTGATTGCTTCGGCGATGGTGCAAACGGCGTTTTGCCGACAGGAATGCGCACAGCATCACGACGCGCCATTTCCAGTACGCCAGCCGAAACCAGACGGTCGTAAATAATCACGTCTGCTTCCTGCAGCATGCGCTGGGCTTTCAATGTCAAGAGTTCCGGATCGCCGGGGCCAGCGCCGACAAGCGATACCCGCCCGGTTTTGCCTGATAACACGTTGCTTACTGCATCGTGCAGGGCTGACTGGAAACCCGCATCATCACCAGCAACAAACGCATCGCGAGGCGGGCCGAAAAAGAAATGTTGCCAGAATGCCCGACGGCGATTGCCGTGGGGAATGTGACGTGCCACGCGATCGCGCATGGTTTGCGCTTTCGCGGCCAAGGCACCCAATCTGTCAGGCAGCATGGCGTCGATCTTGGCGCGAATGCCCTGTCCCAATACGGGGGAGGTGCCTTCGGTGCCAATGGCAACGACAACGGGATCACGGTCCACAATTGACGGAACGATGAAGGTGGAAATGTCGGCTTGGTCTACGGCGTTGATCTGGATGCCACGCGCCTGTGCATCGGCGCTGACTTTCGCATTCAATGCTGGATCTGACGAATAGACCAGCGTAGCGCCATCGAGAAGCGAGGCATCGTAGGTTTTGGCGAGCCAGTTGACCCGCGGGTTTGCAGCAAGCTCGTCGTGCAATTCAGCCGCGATCACGTCAATCCTGGCATCGGTTTTCAAGATCAGCCGGATTTTGCGCAAGGCCTCTTCGCCGCCGCCCACCACAACAACGCGGGCGTCTTTCAGGTCTACAAAGATCGGAAAATAGCGCATTGCATCGTTCTCCATTCCAAACGGGCCTTGCCCGCGTTCGTTACATCGTCCAGTATGGGCCTCGAAAGCCCGTGCCGCATTGACCAAATCTGCGATTTTGATTGATTTTAGAGCCAGAACAGCGGAAAAATCAGGCAAACAGATCGACGATGAACCACCGTTCGATATAACGAACGCTAGTACTACATAAGGAATACCGGAATGTCAACGCGGCGCGGCAAAAAATCAGGACCTCAATCGAGCGAGGATGAGGGGCAAGCGCTGGGGGCCACCATTGCGCGGTTGCGTAAAGCTTACAACATGTCATTGGGTGAGTTGTCAGAGCAGTCCGGTGTTGCAAAATCCATTATTTCGCAAATCGAACGCAACGAAACCAATCCGACTATTTCCACCGTTGTGCGATTGTCAAAAGCACTCGACACAACAATTGACGAGGTGCTTCGCGGTGAAAGCAAATCTTTGTTTATTGAGCATCAAAGCAAATCCGGCGTGCCGATTCTCGAGAGCCAAGATGGCCTTTGTCGTCTCGCTATTGCAGGCCCACTGAACCTTGTCGATTTCTTTCAGTGGTATGACTTCCACGCCAAAATCAGGGGTGTTTTGGAATCTAACCCGCACCCGCCGGGCACCGTCGAACATCTCTACCTTGTGACAGGCGAACTCGAAGTTACAACGGGCGGTGAGACCAAAACTGTGAAGCAAGGTGAAACGCTGCGCTTCAAAGCTGACCTGCCGCACAAGATTTTAAATGTCGGGACGGGTGAAGCCCATGCTGTGATGATGCTGGCGTTACGGCAATTTGGCACCCAGCCGTAGCTTCAATCGTCATCCGACATGGCTTCCAGATTTTCATTGTGGCGTTTCGTTGCCGCTTCGAAGCGTACTTCGAAATCAACCATGTTTTTCTTCGGTTCCTGATAGAACGCTGTGCGTTTCATCAGGCTGATGAAGGTCTTGTTCACGGTTCTTCCCCAGAACCGCATTGGCCGGTCAAAATCGAACAACAAGATGACACGTTCCTGGTCGGTTTCGTTCCACACCTCATGCTCATAAGTGTCGTCAAACACAAAAAGCTCGCCCGGACGCCAGACTTTGATTTGATCACCGACGCGGATCCGGCATTTCTCGGCTTCCTTTGGAATCATCAGCCCAAGATGCGCCCTTAAAATTCCTTTGCTTACACCCCGATGCGCGCGAATGTGAAAGCCGGGGCTGAGAATGGAAAACATGGCAATCTGCAAGTGGGGAATGCGGCTCAGCAAGTCAGCGGTGATGGGGGCTTGCGCGCAATTTTTGCTCAATTTCTCACCGAAGCCGTATAGCACAAAAGTGCGCCAGCTTTTGCCGGTCGAAATCTTGTGCTGGTCAGGCGACACTTCGTGAAATGCAGGAATGGCATCGCGGTGTTTAAGAATGCCCTGTGCCTCAGCCAAAATGGCAGGCCAATTATCGATGACGCTTTGCAAAGCCGGAAAATGTGCTTCGTCGATAATCGGCGTATCCCCGACGAGCGATTGTTTGCCCAAAAAATTTGCAAGCGTTCGCGTCACACTACGCCCGGTGCTCTTGATGAACTTGCGCCGACGTTGTTTGAAACTGGGAGTTTGCTGTGAAACGGGATTTGCTTCGGCCATATCAATCGCTACCTCTGAACCATCTCTGTTATCAGCTTAGTCGAGCCTCTGTGAGGCGCATACGGCAAATTTGTGGCCTCCATGATGTGCGCACCTCAAATTTCTTGCAATCGTCATGGAAGGCTCACATAAGCGCGACCCAAACCGTGTTTGCTGCTTGAAGGAGCCCATGATGACCGCCATTCTCGACATTAACGCCCGCGAAATCCTCGATAGCCGTGGCAACCCCACTGTGGAAGTCGACGTAACACTGGAAGATGGCTCGTTTGGCCGCGCTGCCGTACCATCGGGTGCGTCCACAGGAGCGCATGAAGCCATGGAACTGCGCGATGGTGATAAGTCGCGTTATATGGGCAAGGGCGTGACCAAAGCCGTCACTGCCGTCAACGGCGAAATCTTCGAAGCTCTGGCCGATATGGATGCAGAAAACCAAATCGCTATTGACCACGCGATGATCGCTCTGGACGGCACGCCAAACAAGGCACGCCTTGGTGCCAATGCCATTCTCGGCGTGTCGCTTGCCGTTGCCAAGGCCGCCGCTGATGCCGCGGGAATGCCACTCTATCGCTACGTCGGAGGAACTTCGGCCCGCACCTTGCCAGTGCCGATGATGAACATCATCAATGGAGGCGTGCATGCTGACAACCCCATCGATTTCCAGGAATTCATGGTCATGCCTGTTGGTGCTTCTTCCTTCAAGGAAGCCTTGCGCATGGGTGCCGAAACTTTCCACACGTTGAAGGGCGCGCTGAAGAAGGCCGGCCACAATACAAACGTGGGCGATGAAGGCGGTTTCGCGCCAAATCTGCCATCAGCAGAAGCGGCTCTCGATTTTGTCATGGAATCGATTGTGAAAGCCGGTTTCAAGCCGGGTGTTGACATGTTCCTGGCGCTCGACTGTGCCGCCACAGAATTCTTCAAGGACGGAAAATACGTTTATGAAGGTGAAGGTAAAACCCGTTCGATCAAGGAACAGGCCGAATATCTTGCCAAGCTGTCGCGCGACTATCCGATCATCTCTATTGAAGATGGATTGTCCGAGGATGATTGGGATGGCTGGAAACAGGTGACTGATTTGATTGGTGCCAAGACACAGCTTGTTGGTGACGACTTGTTTGTGACCAACACAAAGCGGCTTAAAAAGGGCATTACCGAGCACATTGCGAATTCGATTCTGGTGAAGGTTAACCAGATTGGCTCGCTAACCGAAACCTTGGAGGCCGTCGAAATGGCCCACAAGGCTGGCTACTCTGCAGTCATGTCACATCGCTCGGGTGAAACCGAAGATTCGACGATTGCCGATCTTGCTGTTGCCACCAACTGCGGTCAGATCAAGACTGGCTCACTTGCCCGTTCAGATCGTTTGGCCAAGTACAATCAGCTGCTGCGTATTGAGGAAGAACTGGCTTCTGCCGCTGTTTATCAGGGCAGGGCAATGCTGCGGGCTTAAACCCCGGCCAAGCCTACCACTATCGCCAAACCACCAAGGTCTGACCTTCGCACATTGAGGGTCAGACCATAGACATCAGCCAAATCCGATACGATGGCAAGACCAATGCCGCTGCCTGCGGTTTTTTCATCAAGCCGAACGCCACGCTTTAAAATGAGCGGCAACTGATCTTCGGAAACTCCAAGACCGTCATCTTCAACCGTCAATGATTTGCCATTGTGCGAAATGCGAACCAGCTCCCGTGCATGCTTTCGCGCATTGTCGAGCAAGTTACCAAGCAGCTCCATCAAGTCCACGGTATCCATTGCCACCAGCATGTCCGGAGGAACTGCTGTATTCCAGGACAGAGTTGGTCCGCGTGGTGCCTTTTTCATGGTGGCGAGTACACGCCCCAACACAAGTATGAAATTCGCGCGGTGCGTGTTGATGCCATCAGCCATGCGGCTGCGGGTCAATTCACGGTCCACCAAGTCACGCATTTGACTGGCATTGAGCATGATATTGTCCGACGCACCTTTTTGACCTTGCGCATGCAGATCATTGGCTACGGCAAACATCACAGCCAATGGTGTCTTCAGTCCATGCGCGAGATTGGAGGCACGTTGGCGCGCACGTTCCAATTGTTGCTCCCGCGCATCAACCAATGCATTCACTTCCTCGGCCAAAGGTGTCACTTCGATAGGGAGATTTGCAGTGTCAAACCGTCCCTGTCCTGAACGCAAATTGGCAATACCATGCTTCACTGCCGTCAACGGTCTTAAACCGAGTGTGATGATTGCGAGGGTTGCGCCCAAAAGGGTCACATAGGTAACAGCAAGTCCAAGTAACATGACATGAAGAAATTCTGACACGGGCGATGAAACACGCGCGCGGTCCAAGCCAACCGTCACGACAAGCTTTTTTTCTATTCCAGTGTCACTGGAGATGGCAATCATCTTTTCAAGTGCGAACACTTCACCGCCTGAAGGCAAAACCAAATTATGTGCATGGTCTTCTTCAGTTGATTCAGGTGGGGTGGGGACCACAAGTGCTTCATCCCAAAGCGACCGTGACCGTAAAGGTTTTTGCCCTTTGACGTCGATCTGCCAATAGAGACCACCACCTGGTTCTTCAAAACGCGGATCGCTCAAGCGGGAATTGTATTCGACTTTGCCTTCGGGCGTCACCACCACATCAGCCAACAACTGATCCATATGTGTTGTCAATTCAGTGAGGGCAAACTTTTCAACATGCTGTCTGTAGAGCCAGCTAAAGCCCAGTCCAGCGATACCCAAAACCAGACTTATCGCAATCGCAGCCAACCAAAGCAGTCTTATCTTGAGTGACCAGGATTTCATCGTATCAATCCGAAAACTTGTAGCCAAAGCCGCGTTTGCTTTCAATAACATCGGTGCCAAGCTTACGCCGGACGCGACTGACCAAGGCTTCAATCGCATTGACCTCACGCTCGTGGTTCACGGCATAAAGCTGTTCGGCTAGTTCTTCCTTGCTCACCTGTCGATCACGATTGACCAGCAAGTGATGCAGCAACCGAAATTCAAGCGGCGTGAGATTGACCTGCACGCCCTGTCGAAACGTCGTGCTGGTTCGCATGTCCAGACGAATATCGCCAGTTTCGACAAATGAAGTAGAGACGCTGCTTGACCGCCGTGTTATGGCGCGTAGCCTCGCAAGCAATTCTTCCATGGCGAAAGGCTTTGGCAAATAGTCGTCAGCACCCGCATCGATGCCTTCAACACGCTCCGCCCAGGTTCCGCGCGCCGATAATACGATCACTGGTGTTGTGATACCTTCTTTGCGCCAGCGTTTTAAAATGCTCAGACCGTCCAGGCTGGGCAACCCCAGATCAAGCACGATGGCAGCGAATTCTTCTGTTGATCCCAAAAACCATGCGTCTTCACCATCGTGGCTCAGTGTCGCAACAAAACCTTGTGGTGCAATAGCGCGCGCGACGTCCCGTGCCACGGCAACTTCATCTTCTGCGACGAGCACACGCATCAGAACAGTTTCGACTGCAAGGTTCGTGCGTCAAAGGTCAGAGACTTCACACGATTACCTTCTTGCAGAATTCGTACTTTGTAAACATAATTGCCAAAACGCTTATTCAGGTCAATCTTCAGGATTTTACCTGGGTAATTTTTCTTCAAAAAATCTTTCAATGTAATCAGTGGGGCCGCTTTACCGGCGGCCACAGCATCTTGAGCGCGATCTTGGTCCTTGGCCTTGCCTTTGCCACTGTTGGAGCCATTTCCACTGCCGGAATCGTCATCGCCGTCATCATCGCGTCCACTGTTGCCGCTGCTACCGGAACCACTTCCATTTCCTCCTGAACCACCACTGCCGCTACCAGAACCACTGCCTGCGCCACCGCCGGAACCGCCTTCCGATCCACTATCGTCGCCTCCGCCGTCGTCCCCACCATCTTCTGCAAATGCCGGAGCACCGCCAAAACCGAGCATAACGCTCGTGGCACACAACAACATAAAACCTCTGCGGGTCGTCAACATAACCAGTCCAATTTACGTCAAAATCAAACCGGGCGCCAACTGAGTTTCATGTGTGTCGGCAACATGAAATTACAAAACACTGGCACCCGGCATTTATTTTCAACAGTCCAAAACACGGGACGACCGCATCTTCGCTGTAAGTGGTTTTTGTCCACCTTCAGAAGTTAACTCAAGTTAACTGACAAATAACATAAAAATTCTGTCAGCAATTTGTCAGGTTCAGGAAAAGGCCAACACGACGTCTTGTAGAGTCGTTTTGCCCAAAGCAGAGGTCATTGCTTCTTCAGCGGCGCGCAGTGGTTTACTCAAAACGCTCTTCAACTGTGTCGCCACGGGGCACAATGCGTTTGGATCGATCTTATGCATGCGAAATACTGTTGCGTCTTCGACGGCGCTATAAACATCTGCGAGCGAGATAGAAGGGGCAGGGCGCCCCAGTTCAAACCCGCCAGTGCGACCAGCGGTCGATTTTACGATGGCGGATTTTTCCAATTCCGACATCAAACGACGAATGACAACGGGATTTGTGTGCACGCTTGTCGCAATGGCGTTCGAACACACCGGACCTTTTCCGGTATGGCGGGCCAAAACGCTGAGGGCGTGTATGGCGACGATAAAGCGGCTGCTTGACAACATGCACACTAAATCGGCACTTTCATCATGAATTGCAAGCCCTTTGGTTACGAATTGCTAACCAGGCATTAACATTGTCAATGGCAAGCATGGGAAATGAACCTGATGCGATTCCGCCGCTATGATATGTTGGTGAGCCTGGCCTGCCTGGCGTTGCTGTCATCGTTTGCGTGGTATGCCCACAAGGGCCCACGTGGGTATGACTATCGCAGCGGCCTCGACATCAAGATTGCCGAACTTGCAGCCGAGAATGTGAAACTCGTCAGTGAAAAGCAGATGCTCGAGAAGCGTGTGCAATCGATGCGTCCTGAACACATTGACCGCGATATGCTTGAGGAATTGGCCCATGGCGACCTTAAAATGGCTTACCCCAATGAATTGATTGTTCACGCACAAAACTGAATTTTCCAGTCCTCATAAGCAGATAAACCAAAATCCGGTTAATTCAATTATTTTGCAGTGCACACAAGACTTTAGGTGCTATGCAGTCCTGATATTCAGGGAGAAATGGCATGGCCGTCAAGTCAGCCTATCTGGCACGCAAAGAAGCAAAAGCAGCAAAAGCTGCCAAGTCGGCACCGCAGAAAAACAGCGGCTTCACGGCCGAAGAGGAACTCAAGGCCTATCGCGACATGCTGTTGATCCGTCGCTTTGAGGAAAAAGCTGGCCAGCTTTATGGCATGGGTCTCATCGGCGGTTTCTGTCATCTCTATATCGGCCAGGAAGCAGTCGTCGTTGGCATGGAAATGGCTACGATTGAGGGTGACCAGACCATCACATCCTACCGCGACCACGGTCATATGTTGGCCTGCGGCATGGACGCAAATGGCGTCATGGCCGAATTGACGGGTCGAAAGGGTGGATATTCCCGCGGCAAAGGCGGCTCCATGCACATGTTCTCGAAAGAGAAGCAGTTCTATGGCGGCCATGGCATCGTCGCGGCGCAAGTGCCACTGGGGGCAGGGCTGGCCTTTGCCAACCGCTATCGCGGCAACAAAAATGTATCGATGGCTTACTATGGTGATGGCGCTGCCAATCAGGGCCAAGTTTATGAAACCTTCAACATGGCGGCAATCTGGAAGCTGCCGGTGATCTTCATCATCGAGAACAATCGCTACGCCATGGGCACGGCGGCCACACGTTCCACGGCTGAGTCCGAGTCATTGGGGGCGCGCGGTGACGCTTATGGCATTCCGAACGAACAAGTAGATGGCATGGACGTCCGTGCCGTGAAAGACGCCGCCGATCGTGCCATGGAGCATTGCCGCTCCGGCAAAGGTCCCTATATCCTCGAAATGATGACCTACCGATATCGCGGCCACTCCATGTCCGACCCTGCGAAATATCGCACGAAAGAAGAAGTGCAGAAAATGCGCGAGGAACATGACCCGATTGAGCAGGTGAAGGGCAGGCTGCTGCGCGCCAATCAGGCGACGGAGGAAGACCTGAAAAAGATCGATGCTGAAATTCGTGACGTTGTCACAGCATCGGCAGATTTTGCGACCAATGAACCACAGCCGGATGACGCCGAGTTGTGGACTGATATTTATGTGGGGGCTTAGGCGTC
>CAXTLE010000117.1:0-8661 GCA_964244855.1 uncultured Aestuariivirga sp.
ATCGATGGCAGCGGCAAGGCTTTTTCTTTTTTCAACAGCGGCGGCATTCTCAATGGCCTGAGTTATGGCGCTGGTGCGCTTTATACATCCGCCTGGATCAATTCCGTACCCTCCCAAACCATTCTCAGCCGCATCGACCTGAAGTCCGGCAAGGTCAAAAGTTCTCCTGCACCGATCAGCGGTGCCCCCCGTGCTTTTACCACGACGGAAAATGCGCCGTGGGTTGTGCTCGATAACAGGACTGTCGCCGCCTATGATGCACAGACGCTCGAACTGGTATCATCCACCGCTTCAGATGGTGTCATGTGGAGCATGGCCGCCAACGCTGATGCTGTTTTTGTGGGTGGCCGCGAACAGGAATCATCCGGCAAAGCCATCATACAACGTCATGCCCAAAACAATCCGGAAGACAAAATCACGCAACTCCTCGACAGCGAACAGGCTATCGGCGCCATCGCAGCAACTTCGGATCGCGTGGTGGCTTTGACCTATGGCGGTGATGGCTGGGTGCTGGATGCCACGTCCCTGACACCCCTGAAACATTTCAATTTGGGTGCGCCACCACGTTACGCCATCATTGACCAGGGGAAACTCTACGTCACCACAACACATGGAAGTGACACTGAAAGCGGTTCGGTGCTGGTTTTTGAGGGCTTGTTGGAGTGAAGGGCATAGCCCTATAGAGGGGCCATGAGCAAACCACCTTATCCACCCAAGCGCCCCTTCGGCAAGTCTAAGCCCGCATTTGGCAAACCGCATGTGTTCCGCAAACCCGAAAAGGCTGTGCCAGCAACACTGTTGGGCGACAGACCAAAAGCCCTGACGCATCAGCCTAAACCGGAAAATGATCTGATTTATGGTATTCATGCCGCCGCTGCAGTGCTGGCCAACCCCAAGCGCCAGATTGTGCATGTATGGGCCACGGAAAACGGTTTGGGTCGTTTGAAGGAAGATGGTGTTGAGGTTTCAACGACACCTGAAATCGTGCATCCCCGCATTCTTGACCATCTGCTGACGGGCCAGGACGCTGTGCATCAGGGCGTGGTTGTTGAGGCGAAGTCCCTGCCCCAACCCCGTCTCGATCAAATCTCCCGAGATGGTCTGCTGGTCATTTTGGATCAGGTCACAGACCCCCATAACGTCGGCGCAATACTTCGATCCTGCGCCGCCTTTGGCGTGACCGCGATGGTGACCACAGCCCGCCATGCGCCCCATGAAACCGGTGTGTTTTTCAAGTCTGCCTCGGGTGCATACGAGCATATCCCCGTGGTGCGCGTGACCAATTTGAGTCGTGCATTGGAAGAACTCAAGGGCTACGGCTTCATGCTGCTCGGACTCGATTCTGAGGCTGAAACTGAAATCGGAGACGCTCCAAAGCAGCGCCCTTTGGCTCTGGTCCTTGGCGCTGAAGGCAAAGGCCTTCGTCAAAAAACCCGCGAGACCTGCGACGTCGTAGCAAGGCTCGAAATGCCCGGAGCCATCAAAAGCCTCAACGTCTCCATTGCCACAGCTGTTTCGCTTTACGCCCTCAGCAAATAAAACGGGCCCCCGCGAGGGAGCCCGTCTTTTGGTTCGTCAACCCGGGGAAACGGGTGTCAGTAACCGCCGCCCTTGTACATCACAGGGCCTTGGTAGTCGTAGTCATAGCCATAGGCCGGTTGTTGGTAGGCGACACGGCGTGAGCGCTTATGTTTGCGCTTGTGCTTCATGATTACCTGTTGGCCACCATAATTTCCATCAACATTGCCGTTCACAACAACATTGTTGCCATAACCACCGACCATCACGCCGTTGCCATAACCAACCATGCCACCATCGCCATAGACATAGCCGTTGCCATAGGCTTCAGTGGCGCGACGCGCTGCGCGACGAGCGCGCTTTTCAGCCTGCATTTGGGCTGCACGGCTTGGGCGTGCCACATAGCGGATAATGCGCTGTTGCTGGTAGTAACCGTAGCCACCGCCCGTGACATATCCGCCACCACCGTAAGCATATCCGTTGCCACCACCGTGAGCGTAATTTCCACCATAAGCATAACCGCCACCAACGACAACTGAACCGCCACCGCCTTGGCCATAGCCGAGAGCATATTTCAGTTCTTTGCACTGACGGAAGGATGCAACATAAACCGAGCGGTTGCCGATGTGGCACAGAATACTGTTGCTGCCATATTCATGCGAATTGCCGCCACCGCCAGAGTTACCACCGTTGTTGCCGTCGCGGCCATCACGCCCGTCACGGCCATCTCGACCATCACGTCCGTCTTGGCCATTCTTTCCATTCTGGCCATCGCGACCATCTTGGCCATTCTTTCCATTCTGGCCATCGCGACCATCTTGGCCGTTCTTTCCATTCTGGCCATCGCGACCATCTTGGCCATTCTTTCCATTCTGGCCATCGCGACCATCTTGGCCGTTCTTTCCATTCTGGCCATCGCGACCGTCGCGACCATCTTGGCCATTCTTTCCATTCTGGCCATCACGACCATCATTGCCGCCGCCTTGTTCACCACCGTTGCCTTCACCATTTTTCCCCTCACCGGCATGGGCCAATGGCGACAGGAACAGGCTCAGTGCGAGTGCTGCTGGCAGGATTGTAAGTTTTCGAAAATCCATTTGTATTTCCCCTTGTTAACGAACCCTGAACGGTCTGTTTCGTTTTGAAACAATTGGAACCGTTGCCGGGTGCTCGCATGGGGAGTTGCACAAGCCCTGCCACATCGGTTAAAGGGACGGAAATTCTTGTCGATGGCACTTCCAATTTGTAAGGGTTTTGCTGTATTCCCTCAGGAATCAACGCCGATTTAGCTCAGTTGGTAGAGCACCTGATTTGTAATCAGGGGGTCACAGGTTCGAGTCCTGTAATCGGCACCATTTCCCGTTTTTGAACAGGAAGTTATGTTAGCGGCCAGAACGAGCGTGGAATTTTACAATCCACATCGTCAAGTTCAAACAAACAAATCCCAACAAAAGACCGCCCATGATGTCTGTTGGATAATGCACGCCAAGGCAAAGGCGAGAGGCAACGACCAGCAAAATCAGGCAACAAGCCAAGACCTTGACAACCGCCGAGGGCACCACGTGGAACTGCAGCAAAACCAACGCCAAACTGCCATAAAAAACCGTGGCAAACAGCACATGGCCACTTGGGAAACTGAAGCTTGTCGGCATAACACCCGCGATATCCGCAAGTGGACGCGGGCGGTGGACCAAAAACTTCAGTGGTCGATCTAAGGCGGCTGCTGCAACCAAGCAAATCACCATGAATTTGGCACTGTCTACTTTGTTACAGACATACAAAATCAAAGCACAAATGATTGCGGCCATTGAAACGGGAAGCGGCGCACCGAGCCAGGTAGCATATCGCCAGAATATCAAACTGTGTGGGGTTTGCGCTTTTACGATCTCGGAAAGTACAAGTCGGTCCAATACATTTGACGATCCAATGTAAACCACGACAGACAACAGCACCAGTACAATGGTTGCAATCCAAAACCGCTGAGCAGCCGTCATGGTGCTGGAACAATAATCTGCAGGGCTGCAGGCCTGATATTGTAGTGCAGCGGCGTTTCGAGCTGCAGCACTTCACCATCGACCGAAACTTTTTGGCTGCGCTTACCGGTGTTGACCGCAAATTCCTTGGTTTCAAACACAGTGACTGCACTGGCATTTTCACGGTGCCACAACACTGAAAACAGACTGGCAAACATCGCAAGCCTGCTTTGTGACGTAGCGATCAGCACCCACAGTTTTCCATCAGTGAGGGAAGACCTTGTGCCGATCTGTGCTGGATCCAGTTCGTAGCGGTTGTTGCCAATGAAAAGCATCGCAGTTTTGGTTGTGATCCGCTTGCCGGACCCGCCGTCCAAAACAATTCGCAACGTCTTAAATCGCGCAATGATCTGTAAGGAAGCCCGCACCGCCGCCACATTTTTACGGTAGCCCGTTTTCTGCAGAGCCTCACGCAACTTCACCATGGCAGGATAGGCCCCAACGCTGGAGTTGTTGACGAAGATGTGGCCATTCACTTCGCCCACATCAATATCACGGGTGAAGCCCCTGAGGATGACATCGACTGCTTCTTCGATTTTAAGCGGGATCACCAGATCCTTGGCGAAGTGATTATAGGTGCCCATGGGAAGCACGCCAAATTTGATTCGGCTTTTTCCAACAAGTGCCGAGGCAACAGCATTGATGGTCCCATCACCACCACCCGACACGATAACGTCATATCCATCGGCCACAACCTGCGCGGCAAGAGCTGGAATGTCGTCACCCTGTTTGAGTTCGATGACATGAACTTTTGCACCCCGAGACAAGAACAAACTTTTGACCATCTCGCCGGGACCATCACCAGCAGTGCCGGACTGCTGATTGACGAGGCAACAGATCTTCGATGCCTTGCCATGCGGTTGTCTGGACTTGTTTTTTTGGGGAACGGGCTTGGCTGTCAACGCGCACCTCTGTGATCAAGCAGAAACGAGCATAGCCTATAAATGAAATCGTTGTGAGAAATCTATGAACCAGGCATACCCAACGAGCCAATCTTGCACTCCGCCACAAAAAACGCCTTGCTCATGATAAACGAGCCACTGCTGCCTTCGGTATCGCTGCCAAGAGTGATCCGCGCCAGAAAAGCATCGGCGTTTTCAGAAGCACTAATAGTGCCGTCATTGTTGACGTCGATCTTGTTGAACCACGACGTGCAGTTTTGGGTGGAATAAGTGTTTTTGGAAAAGGCTTGCGAGGAAGCGCACAACAGCAAGGCCGCAATGATCGGTATCATCAAGTATTTCATGTTTGCTTTCCGTGATCGAGCTAATTTTATCTTTGGCACTTAAACGCAGAATCCACGGGCCGGTTCACCTGCGACAAATCTCCACCTCCACATTCATTGTATCGGTGTGTTGCATGCCCTACGACAAATGCGAAACTTTGATCGGGAGAGGCTATGCAATACATTGAATTGGTCGCGATTTTGGCCGTGGTGCAGTATCTGGCATTTGGCGCTTTGACAGGAAAAGCCCGCGGGCAATCTGGATTGAAGGCTCCCGCGGTAACTGGCCATATTGGCTTTGAGCGCATGTATCGCGTACAAATGAATACATTGGAAACCCTCGTTGCCTTTCTGCCGGCGTTATTTCTCGCAGCGCGATATTGGCCAGCATATGTAGTGGCTGGATTGGGCGTGGTTTATCTGATTGGACGCGTGATCTATTGGCGCGCCTATGTGAGTGATCCGTCGACGCGATCACTTGGATTTATGTTGTCGATGATCCCAACATTGAGTTTGTGTGTGCTGTCGCTTGTGGGGATTTTTATGGCGCTGCTGTGAAACTCAAAACACCGCCCGCAAGCCTTCCAGCGTATCCACTTGTGTCAAATTCATATGCAGTGGGGTCACCGATATTCGCTTGTTGAACACAGCCGCGAGATCAGTTCCCGCCGGTGGTGTGCCACGTTCTCTTGCAAACCCCAGCCAAAAGTAAGTTCGCCCTCGCGCGTCGATGCGCTCATCCACTGTCAGGAAATTCTGGTCGCGTTTGCCTTGCATTGTCACATCAACGCCACCCACATCATCCGGGCGGCAGTCGGGGAAGTTGACATTGATCAGCGTGCCGGGACCGAAAGTGAAGCCCATGAGCTTCTTGACGACATCGACACCGTGAGCTTCCGCCACAGCAAAACTGTCGCCATTACCGTGAATGCCGCTGACTTGCGACAGCGCGATGGACTTTATGCCAAGTGACGTACCTTCCATGGCAGCGGCAATGGTGCCTGAGTATGTGACGTCATCGGCAATGTTCTGTCCGCGATTGACGCCTGATAAAATCAGGTCCGGCATACCCGGCATGATTTTGCGGACAGCCATAATCACGCAATCAGTTGGGGTTCCCGACACTTCAAAACGGCGATCGCCGAGTTTGTGATAGCGCAGCGGGTTCGACAAAGTGAGAGAGTGCCCTGCCCCCGACCGTTCCTCATCCGGTGCCACCAACCACACATCGTCTGAAATGGCGCGTGCAATATTTTCCATGGTGACGAGACCGGGGCCGTGAATGCCGTCGTCATTGGTCACGAGGATGCGCATTACTTCACCTCAATGCGGGTGAGTCCACCCATGTAGCTGCGCAATACTTCAGGTATGGTGACGCTGCCATCGGCGTTTTGATAATTCTCCAGCACCGCGACAAGCGTGCGACCCACGGCGAGGCCAGAGCCGTTCAGCGTATGGACAAAGCGCGTGCCCTTGCCTTCTGCGGGTTTGTAACGGGCATCCATACGGCGGGCCTGGAAATCTCCGCACACGGAGCAAGAAGAGATTTCGCGGAATGCTTTTTGACCAGGTAACCAGACTTCAAGATCATAGGTCATCCGCGCACCGAAACCCATGTCACCAGCACAGAGGCGCATGACCCGGTAATGCAATCCAAGGCCTTGCAGAATGCTTTCGGCACAGGCCGTCATGCGTTCCAGTTCTTCGCGGGAGTGTTCCGGCGTGGTGATCGACACAAGTTCAACCTTGGTAAACTGGTGCTGGCGGATCATGCCGCGTGTGTCGCGACCAGCAGAACCTGCTTCAGCGCGAAAGCACGGTGTGCAGGCGGTGAGGCGCATTGGGAGTTGGGATTCATCGAGAATGGATTCGCGGACGAGATTGGTGAGGGAGACTTCGGCTGTGGGGATGAGCCAGCGGCCATCGGTGGTGCGAAATTGATCATCCACAAATTTTGGCAACTGTGCGGTGCCAAACATGGTTTTGTCATTTACGAGCATTGGCACGTTGTGTTCGGTGTAGCCATTCTTCTCGGTTTGCGTGTCCAGCATATATTGCGCCAGTGCGCGTTCCATGCGGGCGAGTTGCCCCTTGGTGACGACAAAGCGGGCACCGGACATTTTTGCAGCGGTTTCGAAGTCCATCATCTTCAGGGTTTCGCCCACGTCAAAATGTTGACGCGGCTCGAAGTTATGGCCGGGAGGATTGCCCCAACGGCGCACTTCAATATTGCCATGCTCGTCGACACCATCCGGCACCTCGTCGAAAGGGATATTGGGAATGGCAGCCAGCATGTCATTGAGTTTTGAAGTCAACTGCCGTTCGTTGTCCTCATTCTGCGCCAATGCATCTTTCAGGTTCGCGACTTCGGCCTTGATCGCCTCCGCGCGTTCCTTCTCACCCCTCTTCATCGCCTCGCCCACATCCTTGGACAGCGCATTGCGACGGCTCAGCAGCTCTTGCAAAGTGTTCTGCACAGCACGCTTTTGCTGGTCGAGGTCGAGCAGCGATGGTGACAAAGCAGCGAGACCACGCCGGGCAAGGCCTGCGTCGAAAGCGTGGGGGTTGTCGCGGATCGCTTTGATGTCGTGCATTTTAAGTCATCTCTTCAATTGTCATTGCCGCATTTGCGGAACCATGGATTACCGCAACACGTGCGGTAATGACAATCTAGGGATTCGGCAACTTCGCTTGTCCCTTTGCAGCCTCAGCCGCTTCTTCGGCTGCCTCTTGAGCATCTTTCTTCGCCTTCGCAGCATTCCTGCGCTTTTCAAGGAAAGCCACCGCAAAGACCGCGATTTCATAGAGGCCCGCCAGCGGCACTGCCATGGCGATCATAGAAATCGGATCAGGCGGTGTAATGATGGCGGCAATGGCGCAAACACCAACCAGAGCAAAGCGGCGGCCAGAACGCAACTGTTGGGCTGTAACGACGCCGATTTGACCGAGCAAGGTGAGAACAACAGGCAGTTGGAAGGTGAGACCAAAAGCGAGAATAAGCATCATCACGAAGTCGAGATAGGCCTCGACATCGGGCATCAATTGAATGCCGGCTTGGCCGTTGATGGCTGTGCCTGCTGCCAGAGAATAGAAAAACTTGATGGCGACAGGCAGCAGGAAGAAATACACCATGGCCGCACCGAGCACGAAAAACACGGGCGTTGCCACCAGATATGGGGCAAGAACCTGGCGTTCATGCTTATAAAGTCCGGGCGCCATGAAGCGGTAAATCTGTGTGGCAATGAGCGGAAACGCAATGAACATGCCGCCGAACATTGCAATTTTCAGTTTCACCAGAAACACGCCCAGCAACTTGATCGAGATCAGGCTGACGTCAGCGCCCGTGCCCCATCTAAAGGGCTTGATCAGAATTCCCAAAAGATCAGACGAAAAGAAAAAGCTCGCGAGAAACGCAATACCAAATCCCGCGACCGACCACACCAGCCGCGAGCGCAGCTCCATCAGATGGTCCATCAGCGGCGCTTCCGAAGCGTCGATCTCGTCTTTGCTCATGAACTTGCGGCAACCTTGGTTCCCGCCACCCGGGTTTCGCCTTCAGCTCCGGTCGAACCGAAGAAGGTTTCAAAATCCTTTTGCGACGATGACAGGGCATATGACGATGACGGCGAGAGTGTTGCAGCGCCCACCACACCGCCCGGTGCTGAAACCTGTTTCGACATCACAGACTTCATGTCCGTCAGGTCTTTCTTCAAGCCATCAACGCCCGCGTCTTTCATGGCAGCATCAACATGGCCCTGAAACTCACGCGCCATGCCACGGGCCTTGCGCATGAATTGCCCGAGAGTGCGCAGCACCTTCGGCATGTCCTTTGGGCCGATCACAATCACCGCAATGATCGCAAGCACCAACATTTCGGAATAGCCG
>CAXTLE010000118.1:0-8639 GCA_964244855.1 uncultured Aestuariivirga sp.
GAAAAACGCATGGCCATGTGACGCAAACCACTTTCGAAAACTCGTTTCGGAACCGTTTCATTCCACTCCAATTGTTGTGCCATGGCAAGCATATTATGCGCCGTATCTTTCGGCGAGGTAGCTGAACAGCGCCCGCATGCCCTGTTGCTCGCCACCCTTGGGTCGTCCGGGTTTCGCCGTTGGCACCCAAGCGAATATATCAAAATGTACATGGGCTTTGGCTTTTTCGACAAACCGCCGAAGGAAAAGTGCAGCCGTGATCGAGCCTGCAAACCCTTGTCCCGCGTTGTTGATGTCGGCAATCGGCGTATCGATCATGGTGTTGTAGGGACGCCACAAAGGCAAGCGCCACAAGGGGTCATTGGTCTTTGCAGCATGTTTGGCGAGGTCCAAAGCTACAACATCATCATCGGTATAAAACGGCGGCAAGTCAGGCCCGAGCGCAACACGCGCAGCACCGGTCAAAGTCGCCATGTCAACAAGCAGCTCCGGCGATTCTTCATCCGCCAAGACTAGAGCTTCACACAACACCAAGCGCCCCTCGGCATCCGTATTGCCAATTTCAACCGTCAGACCTTTGCGTGTCCTGAACACATCACCGGGGCGAAAGGCATTGCCAGCTATTGAGTTTTCCACGGCGGGAATAAGCACGCGCAAGCGCAGTTTCAATTTCGCACCCATCACCAATTGCGCGAGCCCCAGCACATTCGCAGCTCCGCCCATGTCCTTCTTCATCAACAGCATGCCAGATGATGGTTTGATATCGAGCCCGCCTGTATCAAAGCACACGCCTTTGCCGACCAGCGTGACTTTGGCATGCTTTGGATTGCCCCAGGTGAAATCAATCAAACGAGGAGCGCGGGGTGATGCCGCCCCCACCACGTGGATCAGCGGAAATTCTTTTTCGAGTTTCGCCCCCGTGACAACACTAAACTTGGCTCCATGCGCTTTGGCCACCTTTCGGGCCGCTGCCTCCAGTTCATCAGGCCCGAACAGATTTGCAGGCAAATTAACGCGGTCACGTACATCGAAACTGGCATTGGCCAAGGCAATCACAGTATCCCGATCCACGCTCTTGGGGCAAACGAGTTTAGCCGCTTTCACTTTCAACGGGCGGAACGGATCATGTTTGTAGAGTTCCAAGCACCAGCCCAACGCCACCAGTTCAGCTTGCGCCGGAGCCTCGGTGAAAGCGTAAACACCAGCCGGCAACCGCGACGAAATTGCTCCCAATGCAAAGGGATCCTCATCGCCGCGCGGTGCCCCGACAAGCACTTCCGCCAAGCCTCCATCCTTATCTGCAACATGCAGCAGCGATAAAGCTGCCGCTTCAAAACCCTGCGCAGCAGCCCAGTTCTGCACCTGTGTGCTGAGACCGGCCTTAAAATCGGGCCAATCCGCCGCCGCGACCACCCGCATCAGCACGGCGTTTTTCGTCTTTCCATTCAGCAAAATATCGGCAGCATCAATCACGGTGGCATCTCCAAATCAGTTTTCCAATCCTTAACATGTATGGTTAAGCATTTGTTGAGAACTGATCGTCCATTCTGTGTCCTTGCGGGGCGGGAGTGCGGCATTGTGGGTATCAGGGTTCAAATCTATTCGCGCGGCGTAATGGCGTTGGCCGTCGCAGGCTTGCTGCTGGGTGGCTGCCAAAGCAAAACCGCCAGCCTTGATGCTGATCCCATGTCCACGGCGTCCACATCCATTGAAGGCCCGTCCTTCAAGAAAACCGAAGCCCTGAGCAAGCAATGGAAAGCCGATCCCACGCAAGTGAATGTCGCCATCTCCTATGCCGACAATCTGGAACAATTAGGACAGAAACCAACGCAAATTGATGTTCTGCGCTCAACAGCAGAAAGAACCAAAGGCAATGCCCAGGCGCAAGCCGATTTGGGCCGCGCCCTGTTGAAAGCAGGCGATGTTGAAGGCGCAACCGGTGCCCTGTCCACTGCCGTAGCCTTGAATCCACGCGACCCGCAAGCCTTGTCCGCACTGGGTGCAACCCTGGACCAGCAAACCAAACATGTTGAAGCCCGCGAAAAATACATGGCTGCACTTGCCGTTGCGCCCGACAATCTCGGTGTTATGAACAATCTCGCTATGTCATATTCTCTGCAGGGAAAATTGCCGGAAGCCGAAGCCACATTGCGGAAGGCCATGATGCATCCCGATGCCAAAACCACGCCACGCATTCGCCAGAACTTGGCACTTGTTGTAGGCTTGCAAGGCCGCTTTGACGAAGCCAAGCAAATCGCCAGTGAAGATCTACCGCCCGATCAGGTGGCAGCCAACATGGCCTACTTGCAGCAAATGCTGGCAAGCAACAACACCTGGGCCAAGTTGAAGCAGGATCCTGCGGGCTAAATTTTGGCTGACAGAAACGCGACGTAATGTTCTAGCCAAGTCTTCAACCGCTTGCGTGAATTCTCATCCGTCAGATTTCCTGCCGCATCAAATTTCTGGCTGGCACTTCCCGCAAAGAATTCTGGCTTCGGCATGACGATGGCTTCCATGCCTTGCAGGTTTTGCCGCAAATGATATTGCGAACGCCCAGTTCCCAGTGGCCCATCAGCTGCTCCCATCACAGCCACGCGCCGCCATTTAAATGGCGAGCCGCCACGCGACAGCCAATCCGTCGCATTCTTCAAAACGCCTGGTACCGAAAAATTATACTCTGGCGTCGAAATGATAACACCATCAGCCGCGCGGATTTTGGCATCAAGTGACTTGACGGTGTCAGGCTTGCCCTCAGCTGCCTCAAGGTCACCATCATAAAGCGGAATGCCGTGCAGCGTTGCCACTTCGACCGTCATACCCTCTGGTGCAACATCAGCCAAAGCGCGGCACAGGCCAGTGTTGGTTGAAGCTCTGCGCAAGGCTCCGCTGATGGCGATGATGTTCATGTCGTGGTTTCCTTCTTGATCCTTTTGAACGCCGATAACGCCCGGTCACGCGCAACGCCATGGTCAATAATGCGCATGGGGTAAGCCTTTGGCGGCACGGCCATCTCCCATGGCTTGTGCACGAATGCATCAGACACATCCGCCAATTCCGGAATCCAGCGCCGAACATAAGTGCCACGGGGATCAAACTTCTCGCCCTGCAAAACTGGATTGAATACGCGGTAGTAAGGTGCAGCATCGGCACCGCAGCCCGCCACCCATTGCCAGCCCGCCGCATTGTTACCAATGTCAGCGTCAACCAGCGTATCCCAGAACCAGCGCTCACCCTCCTGCCATGGCACCAGCAAATCCTTGATCAGGAACGATGCCACAATCATGCGCACGCGGTTATGCATGATGCCAGTCGACCACAACTCCCGCATGCCCGCATCAACGATGGGATAACCCGTCTTGCCATGCTGCCAAGCCTTTAAGGCTGCGGGATCAACATCCCTCGGAAAGTCTTCGTATTCCGGCTTGAACGGTTTGTCTGGAAAAGTCGGAACATGGTGGATGAGATTGTAGGCAAATTCCCGCCACAACACTTCCTTCAGAAATTTCTCACCGTCATGGTCCAACGCACCTTCAGCCTGCGCAATACGCAACGACGTCGCATGCCACACCTGATGCGGTGAGATTTCACCCCAATGCAAATGCGCTGAGAGTCGCGAGACGTGTTTCTGGTCCGGCCGGTCGCGTCCCTCTGCATAGCCTTTCAAACCGTCATCAAGAAACTGTTTGAGCATGGCCCGCGCACCCGCCTCACCGGGGGTCCAGGCTTTCGCCAAACCATCGGCCCAATTCGGTTTGGTCGGACGCAGACCCCAATCGGATAATTCATCGGAAGGGATATTGGCCTCATGGCGCGTTACGACAGGAGCAGGCTTCGCAGCACGCGGTACACCCTTGGCAAAACACACGCGCGAGTAGGGCGTATAGACTTTGAAAAACTCACCGGAACCATTGCGAATGCTTTCAGGCTCATGCAGAAGAAACCCGCCGTGACGATGGCAGGCAATACCCAAGCGGTCGCACAGCTCTTTGACACGGCGCTCCAAAGCACCAGACCAAGGCGCGTAATCCCGGGTAAAATAAAGGGCTGATGCCTTGCTCTCGACAATCAACTTTTCCAATTGCGCAATTGTTTCACCGTGACGCAATATGAGGGACAATGACTCCCGCAAGCGCGAAAGACTGTGATGCAACCACCACCGTGACGCGCCACCCCAGCGCCAATCCGCTGGTGTCACATTATCAAGAATGTAAACCGGCAGCACTGGCCCTGCCGCTGCTGCCGCGTTAAGTGCTGGGTGATCAGCAAGACGCAAGTCTTGCCGGAACCACATGATGACGGGTTGAACCACAAAATCCCCTTATCTTTCAGAACCGTATACGCAACATGTCAAAGCCAGATCAACACCTCATCCTTATTCTAGGCGACCAACTGAGTCTGTCCCTCTCAAGTCTCCGCCAGGGCGACAAGTTCCGTGATGTGGTGCTGATGGCAGAAGTCATGGCTGAGGCGACTTATGCCGGTCATCACAAAAAGAAGCTGGCCCTCGTCTTTTCCGCCATGCGCCATTTTGCTGAAAATCTGAGACGTGATGGTTGGCAAATAGACTATGTGAAACTCGAAGACGCTGGCAACACGCAAAGTCTGAGAGGCGAAGTCGAGCGTGCACAACAGCGCCACAGCATTTCAAACGTGGTGATGACAGAGCCCGGCGAATGGCGCTTGCAGCAAGAGCTGGCCCACATCGAAACTCTGGAAGACACACGCTTCATCTGTTCCCACGCATCGTTCCGGCACTGGGCATTGCAGCGCAAGGAATTGCGTATGGAATATTTCTACCGTGACATGCGCCGCCAAACCGGATTGCTGATGAATGGTGACAAGCCTGAGGGCGGCCAATGGAATTTCGATTCTGAAAATCGAAAACCCGCCAAAGGCGAGCTCCTGATGCCGCAACCGGCACGCTTTGCGTCTGACGATATCACGCAAGACTGTATCGCTATGACACTGCGCATAGCACCCGATAATTTTGGTGACGTTGAACCGTTCTGGTTTGCGGTGACAGCCGAACAAGCTGAGCAAGCCTTGGATTATTTCCTGACCTATGCCCTCCCGCATTTCGGAGAGACTCAGGATGCCATGCTGATGGATCAGAAGTTTCTCCACCACGCGGTGCTCTCACCTTACATAAATCTTGGTTTGCTTGATGCGCTGCATGTGTGTCGCCGTGTTGAACAGGAATACCAAAAGGGCCGCGTTCCCCTCGCATCCGCAGAAGGCTTCATTCGCCAGATCATCGGTTGGCGCGAATATGTCCGCGGCATCTATTGGCTGAAAATGCCTGACTATGCGGAGGTAAACGCACTGGACGCGAAACGGAATTTGCCCGCATTCTATTGGACGGGTGAAACTGACATGAACTGTGTTGCCCACGTGGTGAAACAAACCCGCGAAGAATCATACGCCCATCACATCCAACGCTTGATGGTCACAGGCAATTTCGCTTTGATTGCCGGTATCGAACCGCGCCAGGTGCATGAATGGTATCTCGCGGTTTATGCCGATGCCTATGAATGGGTAGAATTGCCCAACACCATTGGCATGTCTTTGCATGCTGATGGCGGGTTGCTGGGGTCGAAGCCCTATGCGTCATCCGGCAATTACATCAATAAAATGTCAGACTATTGCAAATCATGCCGCTACGATGTGAAGCAACGCACCGGACCTGAAGCCTGTCCGTTCAACGCGCTCTATTGGGATTTCATCGCGCGACATCACGCTCGGTTTTCAAAGAGCCCGCGTATGGCGAATATCACGCGTGTCTATGAGAAGTTTGATGATGCGGAAAAAGCGCGGATTACAGAGGGTGCGGAGACATTTCTAGATGGATTGAAAAGTTGGTTTTGATCTCCCTCACCCGCCCTTCGGGCACCCGAGGTCTTCTTAAAACTACTGTTGCACTTCAAGTGTGAACCCATCAGGTGGCCGAAGGCCGGATGAGGGAATAAACGAAAAGTGTAGACCACCTAAACCTTCGTCCCCGCCCGCTTCTTCAGCAACCCCGTCAACCAATCCGGATCCATTTGCGGCACGGATGACAGCAACAGTTCCGTATACGGAGGATAGGGCGGGTTCAGCACTTCTGACTTCAACCCCTGCTGCACCACCTTGCCCTTGTACATCACCACAATCTCATCCGATATCGCGCGAACAGTGGCAATGTCATGCGTGATGAATAGGTACGACACGTTGGTGTCCTTCTGCAATTTCATCAGCAGCTTCAGGATTTCTTCTTGTACTATCTGGTCAAGCGCCGACGTCACTTCATCGCAAATAATGATGTCGGGTTCGGCCGCCAGCGCGCGCGCAATCGAAATTCGCTGCTTCTGCCCGCCTGACATTTCATTGGGATAGCGATCAATAAAATCTTCGCCAAGCTCAATGTTTTCAAGCAGCGAAATGATTTTCTTCTCTTTGGCAGTTCCCGTCAGACCCAGATAAAATTCCAGCGGCCGCCCCACTATATCGCGCACGCGTTGGCGTGGATTAAGTGCAGTGTCAGCCGACTGATAAATCATCTGGATACGTCGCAACGTATCGCGGTCACGGTCCTGCAACCGTGCAGGTAGCGCCTTGCCATTGAATTCTATGCGGCCTTTTGACGGCGGCAGCAGTCCGGTAATGGCGCGGGCCAACGTGGATTTACCAGATCCCGATTCACCCACCACAGCGACGGTTTTGCCACGCGGCAATCGCACCGTCACATTATCAAGCACCTTCACAACACCTGAATAGCTGGCATCAACGCCATTGATCGACAAAGCGATATCACTACTTTTCTCTTCCGGCTTTTCAAGACTGCGCACCGCCCACAGTGACTTGGTATAGTCTTGTGTCGGCTGCTTTAACATCGAGCGTGTATCGGACTGTTCAACCAGATTGCCATATCGCAACACCATGATGCGGTGCGCCATTTGGGCCACCACAGCGAGGTCATGTGTGATGTAAACTGCAGCTGTGTCAAACTCTTCGACGATGCGCCGCATCGAGGCCAGCACTTCCACTTGTGTGGTCACATCAAGTGCTGTTGTCGGTTCATCAAACACGATCAAATCCGGACGGCAAGACATCGCCATTGCCGTCATGGCCCGCTGCAACTGTCCACCTGACACCTGATGCGGATAGCGTGATCCGATGGTGTCAGGGTTCGGTAGTTGCAAACGCTTGAACAATTCTTTCGCATCCGACTCCGCAGCATCCCGCGTCATCACACCATGGTTGCACGCACTTTCAACCACCTGATCCATCAAACGGTGCGCCGGATTGAACGATGCCGCAGCACTTTGCGCCACATAGGATATCTTCGAACCCCACATCTTGCGTAAATCGTCTTGTGGTGCCGTGACGAGATCAACGCCATCAAACATCACCGTGCCAGCGGAAATCCGGCAACCGGGTTTGGTATAGCCCATAGTGGCGAGGCCCAATGTGGACTTGCCAGCACCGGATTCACCAATGAGGCCCAGCACTTCACCCCGCTTCAAGTCAAGGTCAATACCCTTGATGATGGAGTGCCATTTGTCATCCGAAAACCCTTCAATTTTCAGGCCACGGATTTGGACAAGCGGAGTGCCCTTGACGCGTTTACTGTCATTGCTCATCGCGCAACCCCGAGGTTTTCTGCAGGAACCAGTCTACGACAAAGTTCACTGCAACCGTGAGCAAAGCAATGGCGGCTGCAGGAATGAGCGGCTGTGGCCGCCCGAATGTGATGAGTGTTTTGCTTTCCGCCACCATGGAACCCCAATCGGCAGTAGGCGGCTGAATTCCGACGCCAAGAAACGACAATGCGGAAATGGTGAGAAACACAAACGAGAAGCGCAAGCCAAATTCGGCAATCAATGTCGGCAGTATATTTGGAATGATTTCGCGAAACACTACCCACAACATCCCTTCGCCACGCAACCTTGCTGCTTCAACAAAGTCTTGGACGGCAACACTCAAAGCTGTGTTGCGCGCAAGGCGGAACACGCGGGTCGAATCGAGCAGGGCCAGAATGAAAATCAAATTCCATACGGATTTGCCCGCCATCGCCAGCAACATGAGCGCAAAAATCAAAACCGGAATTGACATCAGAATATCAACAATACGGCTGACAATCTGGTCCATCCAGCCGCGTGTGACCGCAGCATAGATCCCAAGCACCCCGCCAATGAAGAACGAAATCAGCACAGTGGCCAAGGCAATGAAGATAGTATTGCGTGCACCAAAAATCACGCGCGAAAGCGTATCGCGGCCTATCTGGTCAAGCCCGAACCAATGACCAGCCGAGGGTGGCGCATAGGCTTTGCCAACAATTTCGGCCTCACCAAACGGTGCAATTACGTTCGCAAACACCGCGCAAAAAAAATAAAACGCGATCACGAGCATGCCGAACTTGGCACTGATCGGCGCGCTTTTCAAAAGCCGCCACGCGTCTTGAGACCATGTGCGTTTTGTCTGCATGTTGAGGATATCGACGTGCTGGTTGCTCATTTCGGGTGCAAGAGCCTTGGGTTGGTGACGATGGCAACAATGTCAGCCGACAGGTTGAGCAGGATGTAAGTTGCAGCGAAAATCAAAGCGCAGGCTTGTGCTACCGGCATGTCGCGGGAACTCACAGAATCGACCATCAACTGGCC
>CAXTLE010000119.1:0-3707 GCA_964244855.1 uncultured Aestuariivirga sp.
CTCTCGAGAAAATCAACGGCGGTGAAATCAAAAGGCGTGCTCAGCGGGACCATGCCCAGCTTGCGGGCACGCTCGAAAATCGGCTTGTGCCAATCCCAGGGTGTATGGGCTTCCCGATAAAGGTCAAACAGATTGCGGCCGTTCCACAGGCTTTTTGGATCGTTGATGACAAAGGCACCTTCGCGAATATCCAGCGTCATGGTGTCGGCGGTATAGGTTTGCAGTTTCAGGGCATGGGCGCCACTGGCAGCAGCGGCATCGACAATGGCCATGGCGCGGTCTAGCGAGCGGTTATGATTGCCCGACATTTCGGCGATGATGAATGGCCGGTGTTCTGGCCCGATGCCAAACTGTGCGATGTTGAATGACGATGTCATGGGAAGCTTCCAACAGGTTTTCGGTACATGCCCCGGCTTAATACATAGCCGCAGGAGCGAAACAATTCTCCCGATGCAGTATTGCCAGCCCGTACGTCGGCGCGGATTGTTAGCCTGCGGCCCGCCGTATTTGCAAGCCAGGTTTCAGCCGCCAGCAACAGGCTCGCACCCCGTCCCTGACCAAGACGATCCGGGGCGAGGTAAATCGAGATTTCGGCACCGTCATCTCCGCAATCAAAGCGGACGACACCGAGTGGTCCGCCTATGTCTGTTGCAATCAGCAGATGGCGGCTCTGATCCTGAAGGACGGACGCGAACCATTTCTCGTGTGCCGCCCCATCGATTGTATCCGTACTGCGGGACACGCGCCGAATTCTTGCATCATTGCGCCAGCGCCAAACAGTGTCACTGTCAGCGGGTCCTGCCTTGCGCAGCCCAACATTCGGCTCCAGCAACCGTTCTGCCACGCGCTTTCGTCCCTTGCCATCAACGATACGCCGGCAGGTTTCTGACATGGCCTGGCAAAGTTCAGCGTCACACTGAAGGCGTCCAATGCCTGCACGCAAAGCCGCGACATCAACATCGGTGCCTTCAAGCCCCAGTACCATGCCTGCGGCCTGTGCATTCAGAACCTGCTGGCGCTGGTTTTCCGCAACGATGATGGCGATGGAGGGAAGACCCAGAGCCGCCCGTTCCCACAACAGGCCGCCACCAGCACCGATGCCGATGGCGGCCTGTTGCATCAGTGCAGCGATATGGCTGGCGTCGACATGCAGGGACCAGCCGTTTTTTTTGCAGCCAGCGCGTATGATCGCCATATCGCCGTTCTGGCTGTTGGCGACCACTGTCACATTTTTCTGACTGATCAAGGCGTGCATTGCCATTGTCGTCAAGTGCAAGGGGTCTGCTCCGCTGAATGCAACCAGCACGTTCCGGGACGCAGACGCATTCACTGCCCTTGCTTCAAATTCAGGGCGCAAGAGCGCGTAACGCGGACCAAGCAGTTTCTGTGCATGTTGCGGAATAAGACCTTCATATCGCTGGTGTGGCTCTGCATGCAGGTTTTGATCCAGCAGCAGATCACAGTCGTGAGGACGATCTGCAAGATCGTCGATCACTGCCAGTTTCAGTGCTGGAGTGCGCAACCTTGTCTCCCAATTTGTGTCAATGCCGTAGTGATCCACAACGAGCCAGTCACAGGACATATCGGTGATGCAGGCTGATGTCGCTGTTGCGTCGTCCTGCCAGGATGCCGCAAGCCAGGTGTTGTGGTGCATGGCGCAATCATTCCGGCTCGTCGATCCCGGCAGAATGTGCAGGCGATGGCCACCCAGTTTTATGGCCTTTCGCGTTTGGTCTGTCAGTGCGCGGCAGATGAACATGCAGGTCTCGCCGCGCTCAACCAAAGTATTTGCCAGCGTCACACAGCGCATGACATGGCCATTGCCGATCACGTCCGAAGCATCGGCCCGGAAGGCGATGGTCATGGCTACAAGCCCTGCTGCCGAAGCGTTCTGTACATGGCCTCTGCCCGTTGCCAATCTTCCAGCGTATCGATGTCCTGCACCCGGTAGCGCGGTAAAAACACAGGAACAGATGCAGGTGAAAACAATGGCACGTCATTTAGAAAGGCTTCTGCCCTGCCCCAGTAAAACTGTCCTGCGTCGTGGAAGGTTTCGGCCAGATCTTGCGAGCGGCTCAGTGCGTATTCGGGGTACAGTGGTTGCAGACCCGTTGTCGAGATGTGCAGCGCCCGTTGCACCGGAAAATCAAAACTGGTCACTGAGAAGGCGTAGTCTTTGCCTGTGTCTTCAAGCTGTTGCAGCCCCAAAGCCAAATCCTGCGGCCTGACAAAGGGTGCGGTGGCATAGACGCAGCAGCAGTGAGCAGCGGGTTTTCCAGATTCGCTGAAAAATTGCAGCGCATGTTTCACAACGGCTGCCGTGCCTTCATGGTCATTGGCCAAAGCCGCAGGGCGCACAAAGGGCACAGCTGCGCCAAAGGATTTGGCCACCTCTGCAATTTCCGAATCATCGGTTGAAACGATGACGTGATCAAACAGCTTGCTTGCGATGCAAGCCTCGATCGCATAGGCGATGACCGGCTTGCCCAGAAAATCCTTGATATTCTTGCGCGGGATTCGCTTGGACCCGCCGCGGGCCGGGATGACCGCGAGTTTCACGCCAGTGCCTGTTTGAGAGCTGCCACCACCGTGTCCTGTTGGGCTTCGGTCAAAGTGGCGTACAGCGGAATGGAAATGGCGCGGTCATAATAGGTTTCACTGGCGGGAAAATCGCCGCGCTTGAAACCACGGGCGCGGTAAAACGGTTGCAGGTGGACTGGCATGTAATGCACGTTCACGCCAATGCCCAGTTCGCGCAATCGCACGAATACATCCTTGCGATTGGCGTTGCTGCGGGTGGGGTCAATCTGCACGACGTAGAGATGCAACGCCGAGACCTCCGTTGCAGCCCGTTCCGGTAAAATCAACGGCAGGTCTTTCAAAACTTCATCATAGCGGTTTGCCATTTGTTGCCGCTTCATCACAAACTCATCCAGTCTTGAAAGCTGGCTCAAACCCAAGGCCGCATGAATATCGGTCATGCGATAGTTGTAGCCCAACTCCAGCATCTCATAATACCACGGACCATCGGGCTCGCTTTGCATGTCTGCAACGTCACGGGTGATGCCGTGGCTGCGCAGGCGGGCCAGCTTTTTGCCGAGGTCATCATTATTTGTCAGTGCCACGCCGCCCTCACCCGAGGTGATGATCTTCACGGGATGCAGGCTGAAAACTGTGATGTCGCTGTGAACAGACGCGCCGACGGGTTTGCGGTCGTAGCGCCCGCCAATCGCATGTGAGTCATCTTCGACAATCTTGAAGCCATAGGTTTTAGCCAATGTTGCCACGGACTTCATGTCAACAGGTTCGCCGGAAAAATCGACGGGAATGACAACTTTGGGCAATTGCCCTCGGGCTTTGGCATGCTCCAATTTCAGTTTCAGTGCTGTCACTGAAATATTGAGCGTGGTTGCATCCATATCCACAAAATCGACGTCAGCCCCGCAATAGAGTGCGCAGTTTGCACTGGCCACAAAGGTGTTGGGTGTTGTCCAGACAATGTCGCCCGGGCCGACGCCGAGGGCAAGGCAGGCGATGTGCAGGGCCGAAGTCGCACTGTTCATGGCGACAGCGTGTTTCACACCACAATAGGTTGCCAGCGCCTTTTCAAAAGCTGGCACTGCTGGCCCTTGCGTCAGGAAATCAGATTTCAATACGGCAGCTACCGCCGCCACATCTGCATCTGAAATATCCTGACGGCCATAGGG
>CAXTLE010000119.1:3807-8592 GCA_964244855.1 uncultured Aestuariivirga sp.
ATTTCGCCGCCATGCATGCGGGTGAAATTTTTCAACACAAAGTCCACGCCGTCCTGCAGGGTGATCCAGAAGCGCGTCATTTCCGCGTCCGTGATGGGAAGATGATCAGCGCCTTTTTCCATCAATGACCGGAAGTAAGGAACAACCGATCCGCGTGAGCCCACGACGTTGCCATAGCGCACCACAGCAAAGCGCGTGCGGTGGCCACCGGCCATGTTGTTGGCGGCTACAAACAATTTGTCGGACGCAAGTTTGGTGGCGCCATAGAGATTGATCGGATTGGCGGCCTTGTCGGTGGAGAGGGCAATGACCTTTTCGACATCATTGGCGATGGCCGCGGTGATTACGTTTTCAGCACCGTGGACATTGGTCTTGATACATTCCATGGGATTGTATTCTGCAGCAGGAACTTGTTTCAAGGCTGCTGCGTGAATAACGAAATCCACCCCGCGCATAGCCTGGTGCACACGGTCCTTGTCGCGCACGTCACCCAGAAAATACCGCATTGAGGGATGGTTATAATCCTGCTGCATTTCATATTGCTTCAACTCGTCGCGCGAAAACACGATGACGCGGGCTGGTTTGTAGCGGGCAAGAATGGTTGTGACGTATTTCTTGCCGAAGGAGCCAGTGCCCCCGGTGATCAGGATGGATTTGTTGTCAAACATTGTAGTGTATCTGTTCCGTTCGCATTGGGCCGTTTGCTACTGGAGTTTTTGCAGAAAATCCACCAGTTCCTTGCGGATGGCGGCATCTGCCACGCCTTCGAAGGCCATGCTGGTACCGGGGATAGCGGCTTGCGGTGCTTTCAGGAAGTTGTCGAGGTTCTCTGTGGTCCAGGTTCCACCTGCTGACTTGATGGCGGCTGAATAGCCTGGAAAGCTGGTTCCGCCCCTGCTCCGCCCTGCCACGGCCCAGAGAGAAATCTTGCCCTGTCGCATGTCACCATTGTCAAGTTCATGACAGGATTTGCATTGGGTCACATAGTCCCGGGCAGCAGGCGACAGCTTCATGGCCAACAGGTCCGACGGCGTTTTTTCGTCATCCACCGTCAACAGAATGAGTTGGCCTGAATCGGTCCAGAGGGCAACTGCGCCATCGGACATACGAATCATGTCGCGCAGACGGTCACCGAAATTCATAGGCTCGTCGTAGATGATGCGCTGACCGTCCAGCCGCAGATGATGCAGGGATTGCCCCGCCATGCTGGCGACCAGAAGATCGCCCTCCCAATTTGGCACGAAGCCCTTGGACTGGATGACGTTGCTGATGCCGATTGAGGGTACAAAGCTGAAGGCGGGCATGGTGTAGCCATCATGGCGGCCTTCAACCTGCCAGTCACAGCCGTGACAATCCTGACCTAACGTCACATTGGGCCAGCCGTAATCGCGGCCCTCAACAATCACATTCACCTCGTCGCCGCCTGTAGGACCGTGTTCGGTTTCCCAGATCGTGCCGTCTTCGGCAATGGTGAGGCCCTGTGGATTACGGTGACCAGTCGTAACAACGCGGGATGTGGCTGTGGCCAGATCAAGTTCATGAATCTTGCCGTAGTCGACATTGGCGTCGGCCACCGACACGTCGCGCTTCACGCCATCATTCTTGAAGTCACCGATGGTGAGCAGAACCTTGCCCGGCGCACGCTCCACCATGCGCCCGCCCGCCTGGTGGCCGGCAAAGGGTTTGTTCTTGTAACCGCTGAGTTCGAGACATGGTTTGCTTTCAAAAACCTGCCGCCACGGGCCAATTTGCGGCAGCGCATCCCGCATCTGGAAATCCGCCAGCTCAACACGCAAGGTGGCGCAGTGCTTGGCGTCATCCCAAAAGGTGTGAGACACCAGCAGTTGTTTGCCGTCATCAGTCAGCAAGAGATCATGCAGCCGCATGCCCAGCCCGGCATAGCCAACGTTGGAACCGGGGCGAATGGCATAGCCCTGAGATTGCGCATAGGACTCGAAGCCTTGCTCATTGATGTCGATGTGCGTTGGCAGTTCATGCAGGTCCGGCTTTGTTGCCTTCGGGTCAAAAAAGAAGAATTGTCCTTGCCTGCTGGCCACCAGAATGCCGCCCGGTATCTCTTGAATGGCACCGCCGCCGTTGATCATGTTCTTGTTCAAGGCAGGCAGACTGATCTTATGGGCCTTGAGACGGGCAAAGTTTGTGGAGATTTCGACATCGCTGACAACGGGTACAACACCTGAAACGATAGGGCTGAACTTGAGGAAATTGGCAATTTTATTTGCGTCAAGAGTTCCACGATTAAATAACACTACAAGCGTAGCCAAAGTAACAAGAAATAATGTTCCTACAATCAGCAAAGCGTACTTTACCACATCAAATAGTAGCTTCATGATTGGCAAACACCACTTTCCATGATTGTCTCCGAAATGTCCAACAAGTCCTGCTCTTTCAGGATTTTCGCATATTCATGGCACTTCTGTATTGGCAGATGGCATATTTCTGCAATCTCCAACATGGACGTTTTCCCGTCACACATTGAAATGAAATTCATCAAATCCCGTGTTGTGCTGGCGCTACCGTTTAGACTCAGGTTTGGATAAAGGTTGCGCTTTCCCAATTGCGGCTCACAAAAAACATTGATTTTGGGATAGGTGTTGTACTCTAAGGCAAGCACAGCACTTTCAAGTGCATTCAAGCCCCCAGCCAGACCTTCGGCTGTAACAACTTGTTCAAGATTGTCGAGTGACGTATGATATTCGATGTATTCTCCGTATTTCGTGCGCATAATTGAAGCCATAGGCAGGTCAACACCTGGAGCACAATACTGCCGTTCGTCGCTGCCCCGATCAAGCCAATTGTATTTGGCATATCGAGGGTCAATCCAGTGCAATACATGTTTTGCAACCCTGTCGCTCAGGGTGTTTCCATTTCGGCTTGGCAAATATGAATAAGATCTGTTGTCGCCAACGCAAGAAATATTGAACCCAGCGATTACATTTTCTTTGAGCCGAGCTAGATTTTCACTGAGATAGACAATTGAACCGATAGTTTCCGAAACAAACACAAAGCGATAGCTGTAGCGGCGATCCGGCAGTTCCAATATCCGCTTCGCCAGAAATGTGGCTACAACTGGCCCTGATAACTCGTTGTTTGCCATCGAAGGATGGCAAATGTAAGTTGAGAGAAGAACTTCCTGTTTCGTCCGACCGGGAATTACCAGTTCTCCGTAATTGATATGGCCGCTGGTATGATTGGCGTTAATGCATACTTCGTATTCACCTTCTACCAAAGTTGTGCGCTCTGAATGGGCGATACAAAATCCCCATGCTTCCTTATAGTAGGACGTGACATATGGAATTGCGGTAGGCTGATGTGGCAGCGAATGAAGATGGCCGCTGAGTTCGCCCAGCGACATGCGCTTCATGACGGCCGTGCTATATCCCACGAGATGCAGATTGTTGACAGCAAAATCACATATCTTGCGGCCGTCAGGTGTTTTGATCCAGGCTTCGACCACATTCCATTCCGGCGGGACAATCCAGTCAAAGACCTTCGTGCCGGACGCAACTTCATGAATTTTAAGGTCCGGCAGTTTTTTCTTAATCATAACCAGCGACTGGCGAGTACCTTCCCCAGCCAAACTACGATGAATTGGCCAGAGTTCTCGAGCGAACTTGTGCATTTCCAAGCCAATTGCGATATTTTTTTTCATCTTCGCGATCAATTGGCAATTTCAAAATAAAGTTGCTTTTGGGAGCCGTAACTGTGCTTGTCATCGCCACGCTGGGGACTGTTCGCACCATTGAAATCGAAGATTTCGCAACCCCGACGTTTAGCCTCGGCGATAGCCATCGTCACGCCATACACCGCAACCGCCTGGTTTCGATGACTCTCAGCCACCCAGTTCAGCGCAAGGTTAGCGATTCCCTTGGCGAACAATACCAATGCGATTTGAACAGCTTTCATTTCTTGGTCCCGCAGAGCAATCACAAAGCCAAATCCTTTTTTTGTGCAATGAAGCATGCTTTGAATTTCTTTCACTTCGCGTCGACCGGTGGTGCCATGTTTGGAATTCATCATGGCGGAGTAACCTTCAATCAATTCCGCCGACAGGCAATGATCGGTGACAATCAAATCCTCGCGTCGACCTGCTTTGCGCAATTCTTGCCGTCGCACTTCGCGATAAGCGGAAGCGATATTTTCGAGGCTTCGTTCTTGCAGACCGACGAGTACAGCCGAGTATCGTGGTGAAATGCAGAAACGGCCCAACTCAGGAGAGTGATAATTCCACCAGTCAAATGCCCGGATATCATCAATACCGGGGTGTAGACTTGCCTTTAGCTTGTGGTAGTTCGGCACAAGGGTGGACAGCAACAGTTCGAATACTGAAAGGTCGTACGCAAACCGGCGATGTAGTGGTGTCTGCACGGCTTGGGCAGACAGCATCGGTCCGACCCAATAGGAAAACGTTGGCAAATAGACCTCGCCCGAAGGATTGGTACAAATAGGCCATAAACACATTGGTTTCTCACCCTTGCTCACCAGCCACCAGTCCACCTTGTGCGCAAGCAACTCAAGTATTTCAGGATGGGTAAATACAGTGCCGTGTGGCGATTGTTGCCAAAACACCAACGCTTCGGCACTTGATATGACTTCGATTTTCAAGGTTTTCATGGATTGGCGCGAGAAAGGCTACTTGATTTGTACGCTCATTGGCGTTGTCATCACTAGAAGTCAAATGCAGGCAAGAACGAAGTGTGTTCCTTTTGCAAATGGTACAGCCACCCCGGCTCGAACGGGGGACCTCTAGATCCACAATCTAGC
>CAXTLE010000120.1:0-8507 GCA_964244855.1 uncultured Aestuariivirga sp.
TAATCTGGGGGGTTAGGGGTCGCAGGTTCGAATCCTGTCGCTCCGACCATCTTTCCTCCCGGGGCCGTACGGCCCAAGATCAAGAACCTATTTTCCCGCCATGAATTTGAGTGAGTGCACCGCCCAGGCGGGCATCGCCCACGTCAGGAAGCTTTTCACCAAACCTGCCCAACAGCGCAGATTTGCAAGATCACGATTGTCCCACTGGATACGAAGCCGACTCATGATTTGTTTGCGTCGGCGCTTTTGCGAAATTGAACCTGGCGTTTCTTCTTTGATCAAAAGCGTTTCCGGCAGATTGGTCAATTTGAATCCGGCTTTGTGCGCGCGCCATTGCAGATCAAAATCTTCTGCCGCCGGATAGTTCTCTGAATAGGTCTTCAAATTTTCAAATACGCTTCTTCGGATTAACATGGCGGGATGAATAATCGCGATGTTGAACAGCAGACGTTTAGCGGCACCTTCTGGCGTCGTCGGAAATAACAACAACTTCGAGCCAATCAAATTGTGAGCAGCATCAAACAGCCGGAACTCAACAGCCGAACCTACAATGCCCACATCTCTATTTGAATCCATAAAAGCGAGTTGTTTTGCAAATCGATCCCGTGAACAAAAGTCGCCAATGTCCAGTCGTGCAATATAGTCGAACGATCCCGACAGAATTTCAGCTAGTCCGGCATTCATGGCACCGGTGATGCCTAGATTCTGGGGCAGGCGGATGATGCGCGCATCCATGCCAGCAGTGAGCGTTTCATAGTCGCCCGGCTGTTTGCTGCCATCATCTACGATGAACAGACGAAATGACACCGTTTGGCTGCGCAAACTGTCGAGTGTGCCTTGCAGTTCCGTGCCGGGATTGTAGGACGGAATGAGGACGGCGATGCGCGGGTCGTTCGAACGTGTCATGACTGTCGTGGTGGCAGAAAGAAACTGAGAATTGATGAATCAACCCCAATCGAACGGCGCAGTTGGTAAATGGCAATGATATTCCAAAGCGCGACGCCAAGAGCGGTCGCCCCTGCGGCAGCGATTGCGCCGTATTTTGGAACGAACATGATCTGCAGTGACAACACGAAAGCGTAGACCACCGCCATGATGCGCAAGTAAGCACCTTCAAGTGAAGTCATCTGCATGAGATAGGCGGTGGGCCCAGCCAGCGCGTCGATGGCATAACCCAAACCGAGTATAAGCAACAGCGGGTAGGCCGATTGATAAGCGGGATCAAAAATAGCCAGGAGTGGTTTTCCCAGCATGGCCAGAATCACAAATCCAATCCCTGTGGTCATGGCAATGGCAAGGGCCAACATTTTGCAAATGCGTTGCAGTTCCTGTTTCTTACCAGCCTGAAACGCAGCCGCCATCATCGGCGCTGCAACAAGTCCGCCAGCGATCATCACAAGTCCGAGCAGGCTCGCGGTTTTCTGCGCAGCGAAATAGGCTCCGGCTTCCTCTGCTCCGAGATAGGCCCCGATGACAACAACATCAAGCTGTTGCACCATGGCATAGAGAATGCTTGCACCAGCCAGCGGGATGAGTGGACCTCGCCATTTTGCCCAGTCTGACTTGGGCAATGCACTGCCAGTAAGACGCTTTGCTACCGCGTAGGAGACCATTGCTTGCGCTATATCCACGATCAACATGATGACGATGCAAATGGATATTGCTTCTCCGGCACTCAGATGACCATTGTAAAACAGCAGGCCAGCCGCCAACACCGGAGCGGCAATGCGCCAGAAAATATCACGTGGCAGCATCGACCAAACCACCATGTTCTGAGCCCGCAGGGCATTTGCGTAATAGTCACCGAATGAAAAACTGACAGCAAGCAAAGCTACCAGCAAGGTACCCATGGGAAGGCCAAATGCACTGCTCCACCAACCGCGTGAAGCAGCAAAGGCACCGAGGATGATGAGAGCCGCGCCAACAAATGCGAGTAACTTTTGTGCACCAATGTGAAAGCCACTTGCCATGTGCGCTTCGTTTTTTGCCAGATGCCCGGCCCAAAACCGCATGACGCCCGTGGGCAAGCCCATGGCAGCTAAAGCCGATACAACAATGGCAATGTTAAGCATGACGCCAAAATGGCCATAATCAGCCGCAGATAGCATGCGGGCAAATGCAACGAGCATTATGTAGCTGCAACCCGCACTTGCCAGTTTTATGATAAGCGCTGATAAGCCTGGCCCCACTAACTTTGCTACCATCTCATCGCCGACTATACCCCGAAGCCGTATGGAAAATTTGGTCATGTTGCGGTCATGGCACGATGAATTCGCGGAGCAACGTTCCAAGCCTTGCGCACAATATCTTCACTGGGAGGCCGGACCTTGTAGGCAATACTTGCAGAATAAAGTCCCCACACCATGCCAACCATCCAATACAGATGTCGCCAGTGTTCAGTGTCTATTTGTACGCCCTGCAAAGACACTGCAATGTAACAACTGATTGCAACAATAGAATAGGTTTGGAATGGAGATCGTGTCAGGGCTGCCTTGATACCTACGATGTAGGTGCTTACTACAAACACGATGAAGGAAATTCCACCCAGCCAGCCAGCAGAGGAAAAGGAATTCAGAAAAGTGTTGTGCGGAGCCAAACCGTATATAGCCGCAAATTGGTAAGGTCCAAGTCCGAGTGGTTTTGTGATCAGGATCGGGATGGAGTTCATCTGATTGCCAAAGCGTCCGGTTTCACCAGCGTCATAACTTTTTACCAATGTAAAGCGATCCATAAATGTGTCGCGTGTTTCAGGAATTGACAGCAGGATGCCAAGCAGAACTGCAAAAATCAGAATGCCGCCAACCGCAGACAAAACAATGCGAACGCGAAGCGTGTTGGAAGGTGCCAGAAACATGGTAAATGCTACCATTAAGGTGGTTGCCATCAGGGCATTGATCCAGGCACCCCTGGAAAAAGACAGGAACAGGGCAGCGAATATTAAAAGAAAACTGATCACACTGAGCGGCCTGACGCGAAGGGTACCCATGAGGAACCCCTGGATCATGGTGACAGCAGGCAGTACCAGCCATGTCGAGTACACGTTGGGATCCTTGTAGGCGCCAAGGGCACGTTCCTGAAATTCCGGAAGATAATGCCACAAAGGCTCAATTTTAAAATACCCAACGAGCCCCAGAATAGCCCCGATCGTCGCACCAATCCAATAGGCCCTGATGATTTGCTGGAACCGCGCAACCGGATCCTCTGCAATGTAGGCCGCAAAAAACAGTCCAGAAAAACTCGTATAGGCCAGCCCAAGCAGATACTGCTTCCCGTCAAGCTGGTCGAATGGAATAAGCATGTAACTGAGCAGGCCCGCGAGATTATAAATGAGGAGCAGGAATAACAGAGGCATTAAAACCAATGTAAAGCGCAGCCCGGAGTTTAGACATAACAACAAAGCAAGTATGAAAATGATGTCACAAGGCGCTGGTTGAAACGTCGACACAAATGACGTGATAAAAACCAATGCCACCAACCAGCGCCTGAAATTCGCAAGCGCCATGGCGTTGGTGGTCGCAGCAATCGGGGCATAGGCTGTCATGGTCGCGGTGTATTCTGCTGGATAGAGCTGGAGAAGGAGTTACCAACATGTAAACAGTCAAAGTTAACACAAAGTTCACTCGCGGACTTGCGGTGCGCCGCACACTGGTATCCCACTGTTAAGAATGAAATACCATCAGCTTTCAAAGTGGTACTTGAGAAGCATTCGACACGGATTTTGCTCGCGCAGATTAATATACAGCTGCCGCGCAAAGGCCCCACATCGTTCTGACGAAAACAAGATCAACGGGCGCCGGTTTCCATGCCAATGTTCCGTGAGTTTAATAAGCCTGCTTCGTATTCAGCAAGGCAATGGGAGTCCTTGCCAGAATGTAAAGATCGAAGGTTAATGACCAGTTCTCGATGTAATAAAGATCGTGTTCAACGCGACGTTCTATTTTCTCGGCCGTATCAGTTTCACCGCGCCAGCCATTGATCTGTGCCCATCCCGTCATGCCGGGTTTTACGCGGTGGCGGGCAAAATACCCATCAACCACAGTTTCGTAAAGACTGCCTGCAGCACTGGCCATTGTGGCGTGGGGACGTGGTCCAACCAATGCCAATTCGCCCTTCAAAACGTTGATGAGTTGCGGCAACTCGTCGAGACTGGTTTTGCGTATCATGCGGCCAACGCGTGTCACGCGGGGATCATCCTTTGTAACCAGACTGCGGGCGTCAACATCTGTTACGTCTGTGTACATTGAGCGGAACTTGTAGACCTCAATCAGTTCATTATTGAAGCCGTAGCGCTTCTGTCTGAAAAACACCGGCCCTTTGCTTTCCCATTTCACAGCCAGGGCAACTGCTGCAAATACTGGTGCGAGAAGTATGATGGCGAATGTGGCGATCAGTTTGTCTTCAATGGATTTGACATACGGACCCCAGTCTCCAAGCGGCCTGTCAAACAAATCAAGCAGTGCAAGGTTGCCGATGTAGGAATAGGCGCGCGGGCGAAATCGCATGCGTTGGTCCTGAGCTGACAATCGGATGTCAACCGGCAACACCCAAAGACGTTCGAGGATTTGCAAAAGACGGCTCTCCGCTGTCACTGGCAACGTCAAAATAAGAGTGTCGACGCGGGTGGAGCGCACAAAGTCTACCAGATCTTCAATTGTTCCAAGCTTCTGCAGGCCTTGTGCTGTAATCGGCGCACGGTCTTGACCACGATCATCAAACACTCCAAGAACCGTAAGGCCAGTATCATGCGATGCGTTTAATGTGGCAATCACGTGGTCTGCTGAAGGTCCACCACCTACCAACACGGCGCGGCGATTCAGTTGTCCATTGCGGTTCAGGCGGCGTACGAAGTGTGCCATTGTAAATCGATAGGCAAATGCAAAGAAAAGTCCTGATACTGCCCAAGAGAGCAACCAGCCGCGCGACAGGTCCGCACCGACTTTCGCAACGAAAGCAAACAACGTGATGCTACCAAAAACCAGCAGCCAGCAGGCTGAAATTCCAGTGAGACGAGGTAACGGATTCAATACATTGGTCAGCCGGTATGCGCCGGATACATGTAAGAGTGCAGGAAACCCGATTGCCGCAACTAGAATGACAGTGGCATACAGCCAAGGATCATTTAGGCTGTCAAAGCCAGGATACCGTCCAAGATTTACATAAGCTATGACAGCAACGAGCATACTTTCACTTATGCGCAACATGGCAGCCAATACACGAGGCGCTATGAACGGCATGTCCGGCAACTGCTGCAGAATGGTTTGGCGTGTCTCTTGCCACCGTGTCGCCTGGCTCGTAACCACGGCGCGGGTTATGGCGTTGGAACGGGTAACACTCTTGATGTTCTCAATATTCGGTTTCATGATCCTGCTTCACTTTGAAACACAGCACTGTTTCAAAGTTAACAAAGCAAGCAGCTTGCCTTTTGACCCCGTGTTAAATCCATCACGAAAGACTTGGTTATCAAGCCGTTAATGCCTGAATTCCAGTCAGGCGGAACGATAGAAATCGGTGATTTTCTGTGTCATTTCCCGAGCTGAACAGGTTTTATGGATATGTGCAGCATATTCATCACCTTCACGCTTCATCTGGGCCGGATGGGACAACAAATCAGCCATGCGACTGGCCAGGTTTTCCACTGTCAAAGGATCGCACAACAATGAACGTGGCACCACTTCGGCAATGCCACCGACGTTCGTTGTGATGAGTGGCAGACTTGCGGCGGCGGCTTCAAGTACAACATAGGGGAATGCTTCAAAACGTGATGGCAACACCATGATCCTGCCATGCTTCACAGCCTCTTGCATGGGCATGCGACCCATGAAATGTGTTTTGTCGGCTATAGAGAGCTTGGCTGCCAAGGCCTTGTATTCGTTCATTGCTGGTCCGTCACCGACCAATGTCAAGGTTGCACCGGGCAAGCGGGCAAGCGCTTCAAGCAAGATGTCCACACCCTTATAGTCGCGCATTTCACCAACAAAGAGAAAATCGGTGGCGTCAGGCGCTGTTTTCGCTGGAATGAATTCGTCATCCCAAAGCCCATTGTGGGCAACAATATGGGGCGCGCCATTAATCTTGATCATGCGGTCAAAACGATCACGTTCGTAGTTGCAGACGAAGCACAAACCCGTACCAATATTTCGCAGGGCTTTTTCAGTGGCATTGTAAATCAGTTGCATGGGCCATGATGCAGGATGGTGCAGGCTGCCGCCATGTGGCGTGTAGAATGATTTGAGGCCTAATCTGGAAGCAGCAAGGCGTGCATAGGCACCGCCCTTTGCACCATGGCCATGCAGCACATCAGGCTGCAATATCTTTGCAACATCGATAACAGCTTTGGCGCCCAGTACATCGCCGACTCCAGGCATTCTTGAAATCGGCCGCCGTTCTATGCCGAGCGAACAATGGGGTTTCATTTCTGCCAGTAATTTGGTGGCGTATTCACCGCCCGTCGTCGAGTCGCAAATGATGCCAACCTCATGCCCAAGCTCATGCTGGCCCCGTGCAAGATCTCTTACATGCCGAAACAATCCGCCGATCGGGGCACGAAAAACATGTACAATCTTCATGGTCTTTTCGTCAGAACCAACGTTCCCGAATGAACACGATATCTCCCGGATAAATTTGTGTTGTTATAGGTACTTTATACGTATTTGTGCCTTTCGCGTTGCGACGGGTCAGCAAAACCACACCCTTGTCGGCGCGCGTGCCATATCCGCCTGCAATGGCAATTGCATTTTGTACGGTGATGCCAGGCTGATAGGGGAAGCTGCCGCCGGTTGTGACTTCGCCCATGATGTAGAACGGCCGTAAATTGATAGCCTGCACCGACACTTTTGGATCACGCAAATATCCCGATTTCAATTTCTTCTCGATCAGCCGTTCAATCTGCCCGGTATTCATGCCGGCAACGGGCACTGACTGCACATAGGGCATACTGAGTACACCTGTCGCATCAACGAGATATTCACCCGTGAGGTCCTGTTCGCCAATCACACGAATGGACAACCTGTCCCCGGCACCAACGCGGTACCCGGTTCCAAATTCATAGGCTGCGGCTTGTCCTTGGGTCGAAAATGGTGGAATTGCACCAACGCTGTTCCGACTCGGGAGCTGGGAAATTGACGAGACGGCATCGGGGCCGGAGGCCAACGTCTCGTCGGCCATGATACCGGTGCCACCTGGAGGTGCTGAAGGAATATTGGCTTCCCAGGTTTCGGAACAGGCCGAAAGAAGCAGGGCTACCAAAAACAAAGCTGTTAAACGCATGACAGGACGATCTACTCAAAAAACGAACAGTTGCCTTTGCAGGCGATGAGATAAATCTAGCGGCTTATGGTTATCAATCACTTAAAGCTGTTCAACGTCAGGATGTTAAGGGATTGGTTACTATAAATGACGAAAAGTGCCGGATAACGCGTTATCGAGTGAGTTCGGCTTATGAATCAGAATTACGGGGAAGCACCCTCGTTCAGCATTATGGATGTGATGAGTGGTATGGGAAAGCGAAAGCTTCTTATGCTATCCAGCCTGCTCATAGGGACTATGCTGGGTCTGGCAATTGTCACAACAAACAAGCCGAAATATCAGGCCGAAGCACGCGTTCTCATCGATAATTTTTCCACGCCTTATGATAAGGAAAATGTGACGCAAGCCGACAATCGCGACACTCCAATTGATATCCGCACGATTGCCAGTCAGGTTGCTGTGCTCGAGTCTGAGGATATGGGCAAGCGTGTTGTTACGACTTTGGCTCTCAATGAGCGCGCTGAATTTGACCCGATGAAAACCGGGCTGGGCATGGTGAAGCAAGGCATGATAGCAACGGGCTTTGCCGACGATCCACGCCTCATGACTGTTGAGCAACGCGCGTACAACCAGCTCAGTGGCTCTTTGACGATCTATCCTATTCCAGATTCCAACGTCATCGGAATCAAATATATTTCAGGCAGCGGCGATGTGGCTGCTTTGGTCGCCAATACCTATGCTGAGATTTATGCTTTGTCGACGCGCGAACAAAAGTCCGGCGACACCGGACGCGCGAGTGCGTGGCTGTCCTCACAAATTGAGGCACTGCGATCGAGTGTAAAACAGGCTGACGCTGCCGTTGAAAAATATCGCGCTGAGGCGGGACTTCTGAAAGGCCAGACGGCCACACTTGGCACACAACAATTATCGGAACTCAATTCGCAGATCAGCCTTGCCGAAGCTGCCAGCAGTGAGGCCAAAGCCAAAGCTGATGAAATCCGCCAGATGTTGGAAACACGCGGTAACGTGGAAGGTTCGAGCGAAGTTTTGGCATCGGCCACGGTTCAGCGCCTCGGTGAGCAGCAAGTTGCTGCCGAGCGCAAGTACACGGAACTGTCCGCGACTTATTTGCCAAATCATCCCAAAATGGTTGCGGCCCAAAAGGAAATTCTGGACGTTGAGCGCCGTATGCGCCGGGAAGCTCTGAAGGTAGTCGATGGGCTTCAAGGCCAGGCTAAAATCGCAGCTGCACGCGCGGCATC
>CAXTLE010000121.1:0-8498 GCA_964244855.1 uncultured Aestuariivirga sp.
GTGCATAATTCCGGGCATTGGACGCAAAACGCCTGTGTGGTCTCGCAGTTTGAACAGCATATTCGCGCCGTGGCGGGCTGGCCTTTGGGGTCTACACGGCGGCATTCGGATGTGGTGATGACCAATCTTTTGGGCGACGAAGTGCATGACTGGGCGCGGCTTGCGGGCGAGCCTGGAACGGCACTTCACCTTTATGGCAAGGCCGAAGCGCGGCCACTGCGCAAAATGGGGCATATCAATCGGATTCACCCTCGACAGGGCTAGAGTCATATGTTATCGACGCCCCCAAAATTCGGGCCAAGAGGTAACTTTTGGCTCTTCCGTTCATCCTTTTTGTATTGAGGTATTCCACTTGCAAGTCGTCGTCCGGGACAACAATGTTGATCAGGCCTTGAAGGTTCTGAAAAAGAAAATGCAACGCGAAGGCATTTTTCGTGAATTGAAAATGAAGGACGCTTTCGAAAAGCCGTCCATCAAGAAGGCCCGTGAAATGGCTGAAGCCATCAGCCGCGCCCGGAAGCTGGCCCGCAAGAAGATGCAGCGCGAGGGCTTGTTGCCAATGCCCAAGAAAATCGAAAAACCCCGCCGTCCAGGCATGGGTGGTGGAACAGGTGCCGGAGCTGGTGCACCTCGCTGAGGAATTATAGGTTCAGAAATTCGCACTGGCCGCACCGCAGGTGTGGCCATTTCTGTTTTCAGTCGGCGATCCACACAACGGCTGTGGAATATTTCGCTGTTTTCCGGACAGCCTGAGTGGCGAGTTCGAGGTGTCGGCCGGATGTTGCCACGTCGTCGATGATCAGGACGTTACCCTTTACAGGGCGCAACAGGTTGTAAGGTTTCAACAATATACTTTTCTTTGGATGTGAAGCCCCCAACGGCACAATTTGGCCGGCCAGCACGTTGTTGAAATCAACCCTCAGCAAAGTAGCAACGCGTCTGGCAATTTCTACTGAAAAGCTGGTGCGCGAACCAGAGCTGCCGCCTGGCACCGGGACTACAGATGTAAACGTATTGCCGTAAAGGCTTCTCGTGGCCTGGGTCAATTCGTTGGCAATGGTATCCAATATCAATGCTGTGGGTTCGGCCTTCAAATTCGTCATGGTTTTAACTTGAAACGATTTGACGGAGCGCTTCCACTGCCGCAAGGCCAAGTAACTGACATCGCCGCGCGTGAGGAGACGCTGTTTGACCAGCAACGTATCGAGAAGAAAATGCAGGTCAGATTTGATTTCGTCGGCAGTTGTCTTTTCTACAATCTGTGTTGCCTCAGATTCTGGATGCAAATTCAAATTCAAATTCTTGTTCAAAATAGGTGACATAATGCGGGCGATGCGTTCAATGGCGGTCACAGCCTTGTCGTCATTGAAAAAGCTTTGCGACGGATTGCTCATCGACAGGGCATACTTTCCATCAGCTTCATCATGGATCAGGAACGCAGCCAATCGCTTAATGTGGTCTCCACCCGTACTGGGCTTGTACTGCAGTACATAAGCGTCGTCATCCAGCAGAATAACCGGGCGATCTTTGCAAACAGTCGGTTGCTGGTTGATCCAATCGTTGCAGCTGCCTGACCCCATCGGATTGGCCACCACAATGTGCTTTTGCTGGGTTGGGCAGAATTTTGTCACGATTGCGCGCGACGCCCCGGCAAGGTCTGCGGCCAAAAGGGACAATTCAATAATTGTTTCGTGCATAATCCCCCCGGCCGCCGTGAGTTTCAACTACAGCACGATTTCAGAATAATTCAAGTGGTTGCGGCAGGTTGAGTAGGTGTATTCAACAGTTATTTATCGTAAAGCGGGAACTTTCGGCTTCATAACGTGTTATCGACGATGTAATAACACTTAAAAGGCGCAACACAGAATTTAACGTCAGGCTGCAATCCACACCAATCCCGTGCAGTGGCCGCTGGCTTGCGCCAGAGCTTTCGTGGCCAACTCCATATGTCGACCTGTGGTCGCAACGTCGTCGATGATCAAAACACTTCCGGAAACATGCGCTGTCAGCGTGAAAGGACACATGGGTACACTCTTTGCTTCATCAGTTGCAAACCCAGGCCGCAAGATGTTCAAGCTACGGATTTTGAGCTTCTTCGCCAGTGTCTCCGCAATCTGTACTGCAAGACAATTTCCGAGTTGGTAATTGCCCCTCGGTATTGGAACAATGGTCTGGAACGTGTCGCCAAACAGACGCTTCACCGCCTCGGCCATCTCAGAGGCAATCACCTCCGCAAGGGGGCGGACAGCGTGGCGTCTGATGGCCTCCATGGCAGCGACCTGGTAAGTCTTGATCGGTTTCCGCCATTGCCGCAGCGCCATGTAGGACGCACCATTGCGGGCGAGCAGGCGTTGTTTTTTGATCAGCGTTTCATTGAGGAATTGTGTTGTGGGTTCCACGTCAAAGCTGTTTCCAACATCCTGTAGCCCTGCTTCGAGTTTCCGCCCATTCGCAATATCAAACATGCCCTGCTCGGCTTGCTCGGGCTTGTCCAATATCGTCCAAACCACTTCTGCAAGTTGTTCCATTGTGTCAAGCATTTGGGCATTCTTGAAGAAGTCCGGGCGAGGATTGCAAAGGGTGAAATAGTAGTTTGCCTTGTCATGGGCCTGAAAAAAATAGGCATGAATCGACCTCAGATTTGGCGTATACTGTCTGAACGGGTGGTTCTTCATCTCCTTCACTTTATTCACGTCTGGCAGGCTCAGAATGGGATGATCGGGGCCCAAATTGGGTAGGCGACACTTGGCGTCAACTGTTCCAATAAATCCATTGGATTGCTGGATAATTTCGAGACTGTTATTGGTTGAGTTGTAGCGCACAACAGACACCCGCGTTGCACCCACCAACATCTGCGCCATCAAGCAAATTTGATAGAGGGGATCAGCCATTGGCACAGCTCCTGACAGCTGCCGTAGAACAAGACGCGTTTGCAACGGTCTGGCGGCAGTCTATCGCAGAAAGTATTGGCTTGAGGCTCAGGAACATGGCTTGGGCATAGTTCAAGCCAATTTAAGACTTTTGACTAAATTCAATAAAATTTTAATCTCAATTGACATGGCATGCCCCCGCACTTGTTATCATTGATTGTACGCTTTGATAGCTTTTCCAGATTTTGGACTGGCCTAAAACGCGCTTAATGAGAGAAGATATAGTGGAAAAATATCGTGTTCTTCGTGACGTAAGTCACAGTCGCCACCGTAAAACTGCAAATCAATCTAAATGTAAATTACAAAGATTTCATGCCTGCCTTGAGTCTGATCGCTGCAGATTGAGCCGAGGGTTGAGAAAAAAGCGATAAACACCGCTAGATTTGTAATTACATTTTCTTCGCATCCGCAAAGGCATTCCGCATCAACGGCAACAAGTCTGCATTGGTTGCAAGATAGCCCTTCGAATAGAGCGGATCCCCCTCCCCTTCGAGCTTCGATACAAAACCGCCGGACTCGCGCACGAACAACAATCCTGCTGCCATGTCCCAAGCGTTGAGATGGTGACACCAGGCGGCGTCAAGCCTGCCTGCTGCGACATAGGCCAGTTCCAGTGCTGTAGATCCCAGCGCGCGAATGCCCGTCGTCCGCGCTTGCAGCACGGCGATTTCGTTGCGATGCGCCACGTGGCCTTTTTGGCCCATGTGGGGAATGTTGGTGGCGATCACGGCTTCATGCAATTGTGTGCGACTGGCGACCCGCATGCGCTTGTTGTTGATGAAAGCGCCACTGCCTTTTTCCGAATGGAACAGCTCGTCGCTGATTGGATTATAGGTGACGCCAGCGATGATTTCGCCTTTGCGTTCAAGTGCCACTGTGATGGCGAAAAATGGCAGGCCGTGCATGAAGTTTGAGGTGCCATCAATGGGATCAATGATGAAACGGTTATCGGGGTCTTTGCCTTTGCTCTCGCCTTCTTCCTCACCCAGAAAACCATAGGTGGGGCGGGCCTTGGCCAGTTCCTCACGCAGCAGTTTTTCTGCGCGCTTGTCTGAAGCCGTCACAAAATCACCGGGGCCCTTCATCGACACTTGCAGACTGGCGACTTCGCCAAAGTCGCGTTGCACGCCACGGGCGGCTTTGCGCACGGCGGCGATCATGATGGTCATGGCAGGAGTTGCGGTCACGGTGGGGTATCCTTGAAATGTTGCAGCCGATTAGCAAGGCTGGTCGGAAAATGCCAGTGTGGAGAGGTAGCCCCTCATCCGCCCTGTCGGGCACCTTCTCCCGCGAAGAAGAGCGGGAGAAGGCTGATCGTGTTTGCCCTCTCCCGTTTCTTCCAACGGGAGAGGGTGCCCGAAGGGCGGGTGAGGGCGGTCATGTCAATTCGCAGGCACCGCTTCCGCCGCCACAAATTCCGCTGCCTGGCTTTCCGCCTGTTTCTTTTGCTCAGGCGTCAGCTTCTTCATCATCTCGTCCAGCGTCACATCGGGCCGCCCGCCCTTGCTGGCGATGAGGTTCCATTTTGCGGCTTCCACCACATCTGGGGGAACGCCAAGGCCTGCGACATAAATCCGTGCCAGGCGATTTTGCGCCACCGGGTTGCCGCGGTTTGCGGCGTATAGCAGCCACTTGATGCCAATGGCCTCATCGCGCTGCACACCCTCGCCGCGCATGACCAGCACGCCATATTCCAGTGCGGCTTCCGGCATGCCCTTGGTGGCGGCGCGGGACAGCCAATCGGCAGCGGCAACGGGGTCTTTGTCGACGCCGTGACCATCGAGATAGAGCAGACCCAAGTTGTACTGCGCGTCGGGCAATTGCTGGTCAGCGGCTTTGCGGAACCAGGTTGCAGATTTGGTCCAATCCGGAGTGGTGCCGTAGCGCCCTGCATAAACCAGGCCCAGATTATATTGCGCCTGTACGTTGCCGCCGATGGCACCTTTTTCGAGCCACACGGCTGCGGCTTCAGGGTCAGGCTCGCCCAGTGAAGTGTCCAGCAACATCATGGCGAGCGAAAACTGAGCGCCGGGATGGCCTTTTTCGGCGGCCTTGGTGAACCAGGCTTTCGCACCTTTCATGTCAACTTCAGTGCCCAGGCCTTTCTGCAGGAATGCACCCATCATGGCCATGGCACGGGCATCATCAACAGCCAGAGGCTCGGCGATGCTGCGGGCTTCGGTATAGTTCTTGTCCTCAAACAGCGACACGGCTTCTTCGAAACTGGCTGCCGCGAATACGGGCGATGCAAAAGCGAGGAATGCTGCCGTAAGAAAAATGCGTTTCATACCGTCCATTGCGCCATCAAATCCTTGACCACGCGGGCCGCACCAGCTGCATCCACCCACATGTCGTCTGAGGGGCGAATGAAATCAGGATTTTGTGGGCGAAGTTGGGCGTCGGCTTGCGGATCCATTACCACAGCAGGCACATCCGTCACCTCCTGCCACCAACCGACAATGGGAACGCCTGCAACCTGCTTTGTGGGCGTGAAAGCAACGAAATCAACGCCTGACTCAGCCGCCTCCATGGCCATGTGCCGGGATGCACCAGCGAGAAAGCCCAGCACCTCGTTTTTCAAATTCTTGCGGGCATCATCAACATGGTCGATGTCCGACGTCAACAAACCATCGGCTTTCAGATGATGCACGGTGCGAACTTCGGCATCGTTCAAAAGTACCGCGAGGTTGAGCGCTTGCAACGCCACGACTGATTTTTGACTGATGCTTCCCGCCACAACAATGGTGGCACAGTCAGCAGCAGCACAGGCGGCGGTGGCGCAGTCCAGCAACAGGGTTTCAGCAATGGCATCAGGGGCCACAAGGAACAGGCGGATTGTCATATCGTGCCACCAAATCTACGTCGGCAGCAGCCGAACGCGATTAATTCCCTCCCCCCTGTGGGGAGGGTTAGGGTGGGGATCGCTCCGACCTTAGGCGTTTTTTTCATGCTTGACTTGACTTCCGTGCGACCCCCACCCCGGCCCTCCCCACAAGGGGGAGGGAGAAGGACTATGAGTCTGTTCTCAACTTATATCCACGCCTGTATCAAAAGCATGCCCGCTTTGTCGAATGGCAATTCAGCGCTGGCCGCGCAAGCGTTCGCGGTTGGGCAGGAACAGTGCCAGAAGCCCGAGAGCAGGAAGATAGGACGCGACGTGGAAAACTGTGGTGATCGATGTGGCATCGGCCAATGCACCCATAAGCGCAGCACCAATCCCGCCCAAGCCAAAAGCCAAACCGAAGAACAGCCCGGAGACCATGCCCACACGGCCCGGCAACAGTTCCTGCGCATAAACCACCATGGCGGGGAAGGCCGAGGACAAGATGAGACCAATCGGAACGGTCAACGCCACCGACCAGAATTCATTGGCGTAAGGCAGAGCCAGCGTAAACGGCAATGTGCCGAGAATGGAAAACCAGATCACCGTCTTTCGGCCAATACGGTCGCCAATCGGGCCGCCTGCAAAGGTGCCGACTGCAACGGAGCCAAGCAAAATGAACAGATCAATCTGCGCCCGCTGTGCCGTCATGCCGAATTTGTCCATCAGGTAGAATGCATAGAAGGAATGCATACTGGCCATATAAACGAATTTTGAAAACATCAGCGCTGCGAGGATGGCAATGCTGATGGTGATGGTGCGCTGATCTACAGCACTAGTGACAACGGGCTTTGCGACATTGGACGATGACGTGATGTGATTGCCAAACCATTTCGCCACGACCGACAAGATCGACATCGAAACAATGGCCAGCAGGGCGAACCATAAAATACTTCTCTGGCCATGCGGAATAATAAACCACGCAGCAAGCAGTGGCCCAAATGACGTGCCAACATTGCCGCCGACCTGGAACAGAGATTGCGCCATGCCGAAACGCCCGCCCGAGGCCAGACGCGACACGCGAGATGCATCGGGGTGGAACATGGCAGAACCGATGCCGATGGACACAGCCGCAATCAACAGCAAAGCGTAATTCGGAGCGGTTGCCAGCAACAAAAATCCGAGAAGCGTGAAGCAGGGCGCGAGCGGCAAAATCGCCGGCCATGGTCTCTTGTCTGTGGCAAAACCGATGAAGGGTTGCAGCAGCGACCCCGTGATCTGAAATGCAAAGGTCATCAGGCCGACCTGCGTGAAGGATAACGCATAGCTTTCGCGCAGCAAGGGATAAGACGCCAGCATAATGGCCTGCATCGTGTCATTGATCAGGTGGCAACCGGCAGCCGCAAACAGCACGGCATAAACCGTGTTATGGGCCTTGTTCAAAGTTGTTGCCGTCATGCTGATCGAAATCCTGAGGATGTCAGCCTTTTAGAATCGGATATGCGCATAGGGCAAGTATGCCAATCGCAACGCTGGCATGTGGCGTCAGTTGGCGTGGATGTAAAGATCGGGGACAGTTTGCGAGGAAGAGCAAACGGTCCCCTGTCAACTCAAGCGATTTGCAGCGCCTTCACGCCTGGCAGTTCCTTGCCTTCCAGCCATTCGAGGAATGCCCCGCCAGCAGTGGATATGTAAGTGAAATCATCCGCCGCACCTGCATGGTTCAATGCCGACACCGTGTCTCCCCCACCAGCAACGGTGATCAGTTTTCCGGCCTTGGTGCGTTTCGCTGCATATTGCGCCACGGCATTTGTGGCGGTGTCGAAGGGTTCGATTTCGAATGCGCCGAAGGGGCCGTTCCACAGCAGCGTGTGCGCGCCGTCGATGGCGGCTTTCACCCGGTCAACCGACATTGGTCCCACATCCAACATCATGCCGTCAGCGGGAATGGCGTCGACACCGTAGTCGTGTGATGCGGCTCCGGCCTTGAATTCCTTGGCAACGATGGCGTCGATAGGGAGTATGATGGCGCAATTGGCTTTCGCAGCTGTTGCGAGAATGGCGCGAGCGGTGTCGGCCAGGTCCGGCTCGTGCAGGGATTTTCCTACGCCCAAACCTTGCGCATAAAGAAACGTATTGGCCATGGCCCCGCCAATGACGAGGGCTTCGACTTTTTTCACGAGGTTGCCGAGCAAGTCCAGCTTCGATGATACCTTGGCCCCGCCGACGACAGCGATGACCGGCTTCTTTGGTGTTTCCAAGGCTGCAGCAAGTGCCGACAATTCCGCCTGCATGGCGCGGCCCGCATAGGCGGGTATCACATGGGCAATGCCTTCGGTGGACGAGTGCGCGCGGTGGGCCGCGGAGAAGGCGTCGTTCACAAAAATATCGCCAAGCCCGCCCAGCATCTTGGCAAAGTCCATGTCGTTCTTTTCTTCGCCGACGTGATAGCGCGTGTTTTCCATGAGTATCACGTCGCCGGCTTTGGCTTTTACATCAGGAGCCGACTGCCAATCGGTGAACACGAACTTGACCTTGTGGCCCAGCGCCTTTTCGAGTGCCGGAGCAACTGGCTTCAACGACATTTCAGGCACCACTTTACCTTTGGGCCGATCAAAATGCGCGAGGATAACAACGGCGGCACCCTTGTTGATCAGCTCTTTCAGCGTGGGAATAACCCGGTCGATACGCGTCGTATCCGTGACCACGCCGTCTTTGATCGGCACATTGAGATCAAGGCGGATGAC
>CAXTLE010000122.1:0-8449 GCA_964244855.1 uncultured Aestuariivirga sp.
ACACCTCACTTCAACAAAGAAGTGCTGCTCAGTCCAGATACAAGAAGGTGCCCGAAGGGCGGATGAGGGGAAACAAGCTCAGTCCTTACATCTTGCCCCAGATTTTCGAATAGGCATCACGATATCCATTCTGCGGATCGAACTGGTTTGAATCACCGGAAGCTTTCAAGCCCTCCTGCGTCACAAGTGCCGGTGACGTGATATAGCCGGAACAGGCTTCACCCGACACCGCGCGGTTCAATTCGTCAACCAGCTGCCAGCCCTGAAGGTTCAGAGGTTCAGCAACGGTGACGGCTTGAAATTCATTGGCGCGGATACGCTGGAAGGCGGCTTCCGAACCGTCGCCAGCAGAACCGGCTTTTGGATTGGCATCACCGGCAACACCAGCAGCAGCCAAGGCAGGTCCCATGAAGTCGAAATAGAGATCATTGATGGCGAGGGAATGCGTCCAAGCCTTGCCATGCTTTTGCAACAGCGTGGTTGTCAGTGGACCCATGCGGGTTGATGTCTCGGCAATCGGCGTATCCACCCATTCCAGAACCTTGCCGCCGCCAGCTTCGATCACTTCCTTCAGCTTTGCAGCTTTCAGAATGGCGATGGTGTAGGTCGAGTCCGTGAAGATCACAACGCCGGGCTTGCCGCCGCCGTCCTTCAGAGCCCAATTGGCAGCCGTCGTCGAAACGGTCATTGCGTCGGTAGAGACATTGGCAAAAATGCCGCCAGGTGCATCACAGCCAATCTTCGGACCCGAGTGCCATGACACCATGGGGATCTTGGCAGCGGTCACACCTTCGAGTGCCGCACTTTGTTCAGTGGCGTCAAAACCATTGATCACGATACCGTCTGGCTTCAGGGCGAGTGCCTGGCCGACAGCAGCAGAGCGGCTTTGCACCGAGCCTGCGCCATCCAGCACTTTCACGGTCCAGCCAATTTTCTTGGCGGCTTCTTCAATGCCGGTGGTAACACCGAGAATGCCGCCGTTTTTGAGGTCGGCTGCAAGCACTACAATGGTTTTACCTTCGGCGGCTTTTGGACCGGACTTCGGACCATCAAAGTCTTCGGCCATCGCCGACAGGCTAAAGCCCGCCAACATGGAGCCTGCAAGCAGGCAGTTCAGGAATGTACGTTTCAGCATGGTTTCCTCCGGTTTGCTGTTTGGTTATTTCTTCGCAGCGCCTTTGCGTCTTTGTGCATATCCGGCGATACCGATGGCTACGATGAGCGTTACGCCGTTGAACATCGGCTCGACCCAGAATGAGCCGCCGAATTGCTGAATGCCGGAAATACCGACGGCCAATATGATGACACCAATCATGGTGCCCCAGACATTGACACGGCCCGGCTTGATGGTGGTTGATCCGAGAAATGCGCCGACAAGTGCGGGCAGCAGAAATTCAAGGCCGACACTGGCTTGACCAATGCGAAGTTTCGCTGCCAGCAACACGCCGGCAAGTGCGGTCAACAGGCCTGAAGCGATGAATGAGCCCATCACATATTTGCGCACCGGAATCCCGTTGAGCGCTGCGGCTTTTGGCGACGCCCCAATGGCATAGAGATAGCGGCCTATGGGGAGGTATTCATAAATCACCCACATGACCAGCGCGATGGCGATGACGTAATATCCGGTGATGGGCAGGCCGAACACCATGGTCGTACTCAGGGCATAAAAATCCTTGGGCACAACGCCGACGATCTGCCGTCCACCAGTATGCCAAAGTGCAATCGCATAGAGCACCGTGCCAGTGCCAAGTGTCGCAATGAAACTGTCAATCTTTGCGACTTCAACAAGCAGACCATTCAGCACACCCATCAGCGCACCCAGTGCCAACACAATCAGCACGGCGGCAATCCAAGGCACACCATACATGGTTTGCAGCGAAATCGCGAGAATGTGCCACAGCACGATGCCGTAACCTACAGTGAGATCAATACGGCCTGCCGACATCGGGATCATCACACCCAGCGACAGCAAGGTGATAATTGCCTTGTCCGAGATGATCGAACGCAAATTGAGCAGCGTCGGGAAGGTGTTGGACAGCATCACCGAAAACAACAGGATCAGCGCCACGGTGAGAATGACCAAACCATAAGTCGGAATCAGGCGACCGAGTTTTTGTGTGGTCGTAAGACCGTTCAATTCACTGCGGGTCGGCTCAAGCGCTGTCGATTGTATCGAATTCATTATGCCGCCTCAGATGCTGATGCAGCGTGTATCAGGGATTGCGTTGTGAGTTTATCCTGCATGATTTCCGAAACAATTTTGCCGCGCGAAAACACCAAGGCACGATTGCAGATATGGGCTACTTCTTCAAAATCAGTCGACACCACAATCACGGTAAGCCCCTGCTGCAATGCCTTGATGATCAGCCGGTAAATCTCTGCCTTCGCACCCACATCCACACCAGCCGTCGGGTCTTCAGCGATCAACACCTTGCGCCCCGTCGCCAGCCAACGACCCACCACAACCTTCTGCTGATTGCCGCCCGACAAAGCCTCCACCGGCAAATGCGGGTCGTTCGGACGAAGCCCAACGTCAATACCAATGGCACGCGCATTCTCTGCCTCTTGCGAAGGCGAGAGCAGCGACATCAAACGGCGGCCAATCGACAGCGGATTGAGAAATATATTTTCACGTACCGACAATGACGGTGCCACACTTTCCTCAGTCCGGTCCCGCGCCACCAGCCCAATACCTTGGGCCAGTGCTGTTTGCGGTGATGAGAGATCGAGCGCCACATCATTCAATGTCACTTGGCCCATACTGTCTTGCGCACCAAACAAGGCGCGGCCCACGGCTTCCTGACCAGCACCACGAAGACCGACAAGCCCCAGCACTTCGCCTTCATGGGCCGCAAAGCCGACTGGCCCCGCACCGAAGGTTTCGAGATTGCTGACACGTAAAGTTTCCTTGCCGCGTTCAAGGTCAGCCCGCACATAAAGGTCTTTGACTTCACGCCCCACAATCATGCTGACCAGCTCTGACGGCGTTGTAGTCTTTACGGCTTGCACACCCACCAACTTGCCGTCACGCAGCACCGCCACACGATCAGCAATGCGAAAAATTTCATCCAGCCGATGTGACACATAAATCATGCCAACGCCACGCTGCTGCAATGCACGCAACACGACGAACATCCGCTCCACCTCATCAGCGGGTAACGACGCGGTTGGTTCATCCAGAACCAGCACATCAGCTTCCACCGCCAAGGCACGGGCAATTGCTACCAGTGATTTTTCGGTGCGGCTCAAATTCTGTACACGTGTTGTTGGATCAAAATCACATCCGACCATGGCCAAGGCTTCAGTGGCGCGACGTTCCGTATCCGCCCAATTGATCAACCCAAACCGCCGTGAATAGCCTTGGGCAAGACCAACATTTTCCGCCACCGTCATCCATTCCACCAACCCCAAATCCTGATGAATGAAGGCCACACGTTGCTTTTCATTCGGCTTGGGCGGCGCATGATGATAGGGCTGACCCTTGAACAGGATTTGCCCTTCATCCGGCGTGTGAATACCCGCCAGTGACTTGATCAGCGTCGACTTGCCAGCCCCGTTTTCACCAAGCAGCGCCAACACTTCACCCGCTTCGAGATGCAAGGTTACGTCCGCCAAGGCGGTGGTGCCGCCAAAGCGTTTGGTAATGCCCTGAAACTCCAACAGGCGTTGCTGCAACTGCTACTCCCTCGATCGCCGCATTGTTGCGGTCACTATGTTATCGATAACAAACTAGGGCCTGTTGTGGCGTGAAGTCAATCATAAGAATTTCAGAAAGCCGATGGCTTGATCCAATTGCCCTGCAAAGCTCAAAGCAATATCAACGGTAGCCGAAGTCTCATCCACACCCGGCATTTCAAGCGTCTTCAATTGACTGTCGAGCAACGATGCCGGCATGAAATGACCTTTGCGCCCAGCAATCCGCGCCGCCAACACTTCACGCGCTCCATGCAAATGAACGAACGCAACGTCCCGCTTTGCATGTGCGCGAATGGCATCACGATAGCTGCGCTTCAAAGCAGAACACGAAGCGACACACGCAGTGTCACCCGCCAAAGCATAACCCACACGCCCAAGCCACGGCCAGCGGTCTTCATCCGTCAGCGCAATGCCAGCCGACATCTTGGCCACGCTTTCAGGCGAATGTAATCTATCCCCCTCGACAAACGGCAAACCAAAATGCGCAGCCAAGGCCTCACCAAGCGTGGTCTTGCCGCAACTGGCAACCCCCATGACCACGACTGCGCCCTTGTACATCAGAGCACAGACGTTATGCCGCCATCCACATAAAGGATGTGGCCGTTAACGAATGACGATGCAGGCGATGCCAGAAAAATCGCAGCCCCCACCAATTCATGCACATCACCCCAGCGCCCGGCAGGAGTGCGCTTTTCCAGCCAGCCTGAAAATTCAGGGTTATCCACAAGCGCCTGATTGAGCGGCGTCTTGAAATAGCCAGGCCCAATCGCATTGACTTGAATGTTGTGTTTCGCCCAATCGGCACACATGCCCTTGGTCAACATTTTAATCGCACCCTTGGTGGCCGTGTAGGGTGCTATGGTCGGCCTACCCAATTCGCTTTGCACCGAACTGATATTGATGATCTTGCCGGACTTCCTTGCAATCATGTGTTTGGCCACAGCACGGCCCACGAGAAACGCGCTCTCCACATTGACCTGAAACAACTCGCGCCATTTCGCCAGCGGAAAATCTTCAAGGGCCGTGCGGAACTGCATGCCCGCATTGTTGAACAGAATGTCGATAGGACCTTGCTCGCGCTCGATATAGTCAATGGCGATTTCAACTTCTTCCTCGTTCGTGACATCAAAATTCGCTGCTGAACTTTTGATGCCCTTCGTTTCCAAAGCCGCCTTCGCTTTTTTAAGCTTTTTCAGATCTCGACCATTCAAAATAATTTTCGCACCCGCTTGCGCCAACCCTTCAGCAATCGCCAAACCAATGCCCTGGCTCGACCCCGTCACCAGCGCTCGCTTGCCCTTCAATCCGAATACCTGTTCCAACATTACGTCACCACCTCAAGCATCTTGACCACAATCGCTAACATGTTATCGCTAACACCGACAAGCCCTTCCACAACACAGCGGATGTACCCATGAAAGCCGTCGTCATTCACAAGGCCCATGACCTTCGCATTGAAGAGCGCCATTCCGAAACGCCAGGCGCTGGTCAAGTTGTTGTCGCCATCAAGCGCGGTGGCATTTGTGGTTCTGACCTGCACTATTTCCGCCATGGCGGCTTCGGCACAATTCGCCTGCAAGAGCCCATGGTTCTGGGCCATGAAGTGGCAGGTGAAATCGCTGGCCTCGGTGAAGGTGTTACCACACTCAAACGCGGCCAACGCGTTGCCATCAGCCCGTCGCGGCCCTGCGGTCAGTGCCTCTACTGCCAGAAGGGTCAGCAGAACCACTGCCTCGACATGCGCTTTTACGGCAGCGCCATGCGCCTGCCCCACGTGCAGGGTGCCTTCCAGCAATCCCTCGTCGCCGACGCCAGCCAGTGTCATGTCATCGCTGAAGGTGTGAGCATCGAAGAAGCCGCCTTTGCCGAACCCTTTGCCGTGACGTTACACGCCATCGTCCGCGCCGGATCACTGGCAGGCAAACGCGTGCTGGTCACCGGTTGCGGACCCATTGGCGTTCTCGCCATTGCCGCTGCGCGTTTCCATGGCGCGCAGGAAATCGTCGCCACCGACGTATCGGACTTTACATTGAACCTCGCCCGCAAAATGGGTGCCGACCAAACCGTCAACGTCGCCACCAACGCAAGCGAACTCGATGCCCGCAAAGCCAACAAGGGAAGCTTCGACGTGATGATCGAAGCCTCTGGAAACGAAGCTGCTTTGCGCACTGGCCTCGAATGTCTGCGTCCTCGCTCTGTCCTGCTACAGCTGGGCCTCGGCGGCGACATCAGCATTCCACAAAACCTGATCGTGTCGAAGGAAATCGAAATCCGGGGCTCCTTTCGTTTCCATGAAGAGTTTGCTCTGGCGGTGGATTTGATCAACAGGAAACGCGTGGATTTAAAACCATTGCTCACCGAAGTCTTGCCGATGCAGGATGCCGTGAAAGCCTTCGAACTCGCACTTGATCGCAGCCGCGCCATGAAGGTGCAAATCGCGTTTTAAATCACGTGCTCTCGCGCGCTATCACAGCGTAATCAGTGATGATGGTCTCTGCCGCAATCGAAGCACCGCCACGCTCGCCCTCAATCGCCCGCAACAACAGGCGTCCCGCCTGATTGCCGATGTCATAGCAATTGACGCCAACAGTGGTGATGCGCGGATGGCACTGGCTGGAAATTTCAAAATCACCAAACCCCGCAATGGCGATACGATCAGGCACCGACCATTTGCAGCGCTGACATTGCATGATCGCACCAAAAGCTGACAAGTCCGAAACGCAAATCGCAGCCTCCACCTCAGGCCATTGCTCAATCAAATGTATAAGCGCTTCGCCACCCTGCTGCATGGAAATCGGTGGCGTGCCGAATGAAATGACACGGCTTTCAGTCAAACCCAATTCCGCCATCGCCTGTTCGTAACCCATGCGCCTGGCCGCACCACGGGTATCGCGATTGGTGGTGCCACCTATAAAGCCAATTCTGCGATAACCCCGCCCATGCAGATGCCGCACCAGCGCTGCGGACGCTTCAGCATTTGAAAACCCAACCACATGCCGCACCGGCTGCAATGGCACGTCCCAGGTTTCAATTACCGGAATGCCAGACTGTTCAAGCAGCTTCCGCGCCCTTGCTGTGTGCTGACCACCGGTGACAACAATGGCCTCAGGCCTGCGCCGCAACATAGAGCCAATCAAGGCTTCTTCTGTCTCCACTGAATAATCCGTATATCCCAAAAGCAATTGCAGGCCCGATCCCTCAAGCGCATCCGTCAAGCCCCGCGCCGTATCGGCGAAATTCGAATTGTTGATCGAAGGAATAAGCGCCGCCACAAATCCGGTACGCTTTGAAGACAAGCTCCCCGCCGACTGGTCGAGTACATAACCCAGTTCTTCTATGGCCTGCATGATGCGCTCACGCGTTTCCACCGCAATTGACGCGCCATCTTTCAATGCACGGGACACAGTCATGGTCGAAACGCCAGCCCGCCGCGCCACATCCGCCATGGTGGGCGTTGCGCCTCTCCGTTCAGAAAAATCCAAACCACGCCCCGACACGATTGTCCTCTCCAATTGTTATCGCTAACATATCAGGACAAAGCGGGCGTGGAAGTCCTATTCTGATGCGAGGGAGAACATCTTGGTCAAAGTCATCGGTTTGAACAGCGGCTCGTCGTTCGACGGCATTGATGTGGTTTTGGTTGATATCATCAACGGCCCTGATGGCTACCCCGCACGACCCACCTTCATCAAAGGCAATTCATACGACTGGCCAGATGCGGTGGCAGAGCTCGTGTTGCGGTCTTTTGAAAACAAGATCAGCCTGTTCGAACTCAATCGCCTCAACTATCTCGCAGGTGCTGTCTACGCCCAGTCCGCCCGTGCCTTTATGCAGGAAAACAATTTGAAGCCGGAGGATATCGAAGTCATCGGCTATGACGGCCAGACAATCTATCAGGAGCCGCCCATTCATCATCTGCTGCGCAATTATGACGACAGTGTTGATCTGGTGTCGCGCTGGCTTGATGGCCCTTACGCCTGCGGCCTGCAAATCGGTGAACCCGCCATTGTGGCCGAAGCTTGTGAAGTGCCTGTGGTCACGCACTTCCGCACCATGGACCACGCGCTTGGCGGCACCGGCGCGCCACTTATGCAATATCTCGACTACGTGGCCTTCCGCGATATCGGCCCGATCATGACCCTCAATATCGGTGGCATTGCAAATTGCCAGCTGGCCCATGCCGACCGCAGCAAAATGCTGGCCTTCGACACCGGCCCCGGCAATGTCATGATCGACCATGTCTGCCGTGTAAAGCTAGGCCAGCCTTACGACAAGGATGGAGCAGTGGCCCGCACGGGAAAAGTCGATGAAAAACTGATGACGCATTTCAAGGCCCATGACTATTTCAAGCGCCCCATCCCACGCTCGGCCTGGCGCCTCGATTTCGGATCGTCCTACGCTGAAGCCTTCATTGCCGGCTACAAACACCTCTCCACGCCTGACCTTTTGGCCACTGTCACCGAATTTGCTGCCTACTCCATCGTGCGCTCGATCACTGACAACGTCACATCACTCGGCGATATTGACACCATTATGGCCTCAGGCGGGGGCACGCGGAATGGCTACCTCATGGAACGTCTGGCCGCACATATGCCAAAAACTTTGCGCCTCACGCTCTCCGATGAATTCGGCATTCCCGCAGCCTTCAAAGAAGCCATAAAATTCGCAACACTGGCGCACGCCACCGTAAACGGTCTCGCCAACAACATCCCCGCCGCATCAGGCGCCAAGCGATTTGGCATATTGGGGAAAC
>CAXTLE010000123.1:0-8440 GCA_964244855.1 uncultured Aestuariivirga sp.
ACGACCTTCGTACTATTTTGACCCGGTTCAAGTTGGAGCTGGCCGTGATTGGTGACAATCCAAAAGTTCATCCGCTCAAGGAGGACGTGGATGAAATGCAGCACATGCTTGAAGACTATATGGCCTTCGTGAAAGGCGATGGCGGCGAACAGGTGACGTCCGTTTCCCTGCCCGAAGCCGTGGCCGCAACCATTGAGTCAGTCGAGCGCGACAGGCCCGACTCGGAATCGCTGTTTGATGTGGGCGTTTTGCCAGCACAACGCGTTATGCTGAAAGCCAACGCAGTGCGCCGGCTCCTCTCCAACCTCATCGGAAACGCAGCTCGCTACGGCACCCGCGTCAACATCTCCGGGGAAATCAGCGAGGGTCGACTATGGCTACATGTCGATGACAACGGCCCCGGCATTCCCGAACCCGAACGCGAACACGCGTTCAGACCTTTTGTGCGCTTGGACAATGCGCGAAATCTGGATGAGACGGGCACGGGCCTGGGACTGGCGATTGCGTTGGATATTGCACACGCTCACGGCGGCGATATTTTTCTGGAAGACAGTCCAATGGGTGGATTGAGGGCCACGGTTAAACTGCCTGTGTGAGCGCCAGAGCACCGGACGTTCAAATGAAGCCAAAATCAACGTCATTCCCGCGAACGCGGGAATCCAGACTTTCCACGATCTCGCTGGTTGAAAGTCTGGATTCCCTCGTCCGAGGGAATGACGAGGTGTCGGAAGTTGAGCTCAATTGAGCATCGGAACTCTAAAACAGCTTGCCCCCGTTCGGCACCGCGATTGACGGTCCAATCAACACCACGCCTCCGTCTTCATCTGGAAATCCCAGCGTCAACACTTCCGACATGAATGGCCCAATTTGGCGGGGGGGGAAATTCACTACGGCTGCAACTTGTCGACCCATCAACATTTCAACCGTATAGTGCTTTGTAATTTGCGCCGAAGACTTTTTGACGCCAATCACCGCACCAAAATCAATCCGCAATTTGAACGCAGGCTTTCGGGCTTCGGGAAAAGGCTCCACTCCCACGATGGTACCAATGCGGATATCGACCTTTTCGAAATCGTCAAACGCGATCATCCCGCCAATTCTTTCGAACGGCGCGCGGCAGCTGCGACAGCTTTTTCCATGAGTAGTTTCAAACCATCATCGGCCATCAAGATTTGCAACGCTTCATAAGTGGTGCCTTTAGGCGAGGTGACATTTTTCCTAAGCGTTGCTGCATCTGTTCCACTGAGCCGCATCAGCTCACCAGCACCAGACACTGTTGCGCGGGCCAATTGTTCTGCGAGTTTGGGCGAAAGTCCAAGCTTTTCACCAGCCTCTGCCAAGCATTCCGTCAGCAAAAATATATAGGCAGGACCGGATCCAGAAACTCCGGTAACCCAGTCGATCTGCTCCTCCGTGTCTACCGTCACCACTTCACCAATGGTCGACAACAATTGCTCCGCCAAAGCCATTTGCGACTGCGTGACATGCACATTTCCCACCATAGCCGTAATGCCCCGGCCAATTGCGGCAGGTGTATTCGGCATAGTGCGTATGATGCTTGCACTATCACCAATGGTCGACAACAATTGCTCCGCCAAAGCCATTTGCGACTGCGTGACATGCACATTTCCCACCATAGCCGTAATGCCCCGGCCAATTGCGGCAGGTGTATTCGGCATAGTGCGTATGATGCTTGCACTATCACCAAAATGAGCCGCGAGCTTGGCGATGGTTTTTCCAGCCACAACTGAAAGCACCAACGGCTTCGACTTCGCCAAATCAGTGAAAGGCGCAAGAACATCATCCATCACCTGTGGTTTTACCGCGACCAGTACCACCTCAGCATCGCTAATTGTATCAATGGGTGGATTATGCCGGATGCCATGATGCGCCAACAAGGCCAGCACTTCCGGGGGTGGACCAGGATCAAGTGCGACAATCTTTTTCGGATCAGCGCCAGCCTTCAGCCAGCCCTCCAACATGGCACCACCCATTTTGCCAGCGCCGACTAGAACCAGTGTACCCTTCAGTGTAATAGTCATGAAAGCGAAACTCTCACGCTTCACCGACAGTTTCAAGCAGTGCATTTTCCAAAGCAGCATCAGCCGATTGGCCTGCCCAAATCACAAACTGCATGGCTGGGAAATAGCGCTGGCAGGAGTCAACGCCAGCGCGGATCAGCGCATCGCATTGCGCGTCATTGGCCTCAGCACCGCCTGCCAAAATCAAACTGTGACGAAAATTCACCGTGCCTTCAGCAGCCCAGAAGTCAAAATGCCCATGCATCAAACCTGCATTGATTAAACTCAACAACCGCATCACTTCGGTCTGGCGGGGCTCTGGCACTTTCAAATCATAGGTGCAGGCAAATTGCAGTGCCTCAAGATCATCGCGCCAGTAAAGCGAGAGCTGCAAATTGCACCAGCCCCCTGAAATCGACATGACAACTTCATCTTCGCCGGTACGCTCCATCGGCCAGCGACGGCTCTCCGCCAGCTTCTCCACCCGGTCGAGCGGGTTGTGCTGTTCGTGAAAGCTGTGTGCCTGTGTGCCCATGAAATCCTCTGTCAGCGGCAGAATCAAATCCGCGACAGCGTGAAATTGCATGGGCATGTCAGAAGCGGCAATGCCGCAACTGATTCCTCCACATCTATTTTATGTGTGCGATTCCGGGGCTTCAGGGGTGTTCGGCTGCAATTTTGATTCGAGTTCGGCGATGCGCTTCTCGAGTCGTTCGTTTTCAGCCCGGGCTTTTTCCACCATATCGCGCACCACATCGAACTCTTCGCGCTTTACAACATTGACGTTGTTAAGCACCCGTTCGACCTGAGCCTGAACCAAGCCATCCACTTCCTTGCGCACACCTTGGGCAGCACCCGTGGCATTGGTCATCAACTTGGAAATTTCATCAAAGAAACGTGAGGATGTGGCAGTCATGGTGGCGGGCCCTTTCGAATGACCTACAGCTATGACCTCCGCACGTGAATTTCAAGGCATACCTCGCCGCAGCGTTAAAGTTTGACCTTCACCTCCACCACGGCCAAATAGGGTCATCATGTTCGCAGCCCTTGCATTTCCGCCGCTCAACCCAATCGCTTTTACCATCGGGCCATTCGCGATCCATTGGTACGCGCTGGCTTATGTCACCGGCTTGCTGTTCGCTTCTTGGTACCTGAAGCGCCTCGTTACATTTCCGAAGCTATGGGGCGCTTATCGTCCTACCCTTACAATTCAACAAATCGATGACTTGTTCCTGTGGTTTCTGATCGGCGTCATTGGTGGTGGCCGCTTGGGCTATGTGCTGTTTTACAAACCGACGTTTTATTTTTCACATCCTCTGGAGATTTTCAAAACCTGGGATGGCGGCATGTCATTCCATGGTGGTTTTTTGGGCGTGGTGATCGCCTGCTGGCTTTATGGCCGAAAGCACGGCATTAGGTTGGATCGCTTGTTGGATTTGGGTGCCGCAGTATCATCGGTGGGCTTGGGACTGGGTCGATTGGCGAACTTCATCAACGCCGAACTCTGGGGCAGGCCGTCTGATATGCCGTGGGCGGTGATTTTCCCCGGTGACAGTTTCGGCCGGCATCCCTCACAACTTTACGAAGCACTGCTGGAAGGATTGGTCTTGTTCGTCATTGTCCGCATAGCAACGCACCGCTATGCGGCTCTGCAATATCCCGGTCGTGCCGCTGGTATTTTTGCATTGGGTTATGGCCTTTCACGCATCTTTGTTGAATATTTCCGCGAGCCCGATGCACAGCTCGGATATTTTGCAGGCTTCATCACCATGGGCATGATCCTGTCTTTGCCTCTGGTCTTCATCGGCATTTGGCTGCTGATAAGATCACATCGCCCGGCATGACAGCGCTGGCCAACATCATCCAAGCCATGATCGCGGAGGAGGGGCCCATGCCGCTTGACCGCTACATGACGCTTTGCCTCAGTCATCCGCAGCTCGGCTATTACATGACGCGGGATCCCTTGGGTGCAGAAGGAGATTTCACCACCTCACCGGAAATCAGTCAGGTGTTTGGAGAATTGATCGGCGTATGGGTTGCGCAGGTGTGGGAGCAGCTGGGTTCGCCAAGGCATTTCGCACTGGTCGAGTTAGGTCCGGGTCGTGGCACCCTGATGGCAGATGTGCTCCGCGTACTGACGAAAATACCTAGCTGTGCCAAAGCAGCAGACGTGCACTTCGTCGAGACTTCACCTGTGTTGCGCGCTGCGCAAATGGACCGGGTGCCGGACGCGACCTGGCATTCAACCGTTGCATCACTTCCAGGACTTCCTACAATTTTGTTGGCCAACGAGTTTTTCGATGCACTGCCAATCCGGCAATTGGAAAAAAAAGCAGGTCGGGTTTTCGAACGCTGCATTGGCGTGGAAGATGAAAAACTTGCCATTGGCTTGATTCCCTCAGCCAGCCGCATTCCATTCGCCGGGGAAGGTGTGTTTGAGAACGCCAGCATTCGAGACGCCCTGGCAACCCATTTGGGCGACCATCTCAATCGATCATCAGGTGCCGCCCTCATTATCGATTACGGCCATATGCGATCTGCAATGGGCGATACACTCCAAGCTATGCAGGCCCACAACTTCTGCAAAATCACTGAACATGTGGGCGATGCCGACATCACGTCCCACGTCGATTTCGAATCTTTGGGGCGCGGTTTCGCCAAAGGCGGTGCGCGTATTGGGGGGATGATGACCCAAGGTCAGTTCCTCGAAGCTATGGGGCTCGAAGCCAGAACCAAGGTTCTCGCTGGCAATGCGAGCGGCGAAAAACAACGGCAAATCATCACTGCATCGGAACGGCTTGCAAACTCCGTTCAAATGGGCGAACTTTTCAAGGTGATGGCGGTCACTGGCGGTCTTGAAAACCCGCCTTATCCATTTTGAGGCGCTATGATTGAATCTGAACATTTGAAACTGAACGGCATGTCGCATGGATTTTTCACGCGCGGCGGCGGCCATTCCACTGGCATTTTCGCGTCTCTGAATTGCGGCCACGGATCAGGCGACGATCCTGATCTGGTAAAAATGAACCGCGATGTGGCGACCCGCGCTTTGAAATTGGGTGATGGCCAGTTGGTAACGGCACATCAGGTTCACAGCGCTGATGTGGTTGAGGTCACCGGAGTCTGGTCCCTCGAAGGCAGACCAAAGGTGGACGGCATGGTGTCCCGCGCCAAGGGCATTGCGCTTGGGGTTTTGACCGCAGATTGCGGACCGGTATTATTCGCCGATGAAGCTGCCGGAGTCATCGGCTGTTGCCACGCGGGTTGGAAGGGGGCACTGGCGGGTGTCTCCGAAACAACCGTCGTTGCGATGGAGAAGCTTGGTGCCAAGCGTGACAACATCGTTGCCGTTATTGGCCCGACAATTTCACAAATCGCCTATGAAGTGGGACCGGAATTTCCGAAACCCTTCCTCGAACAATCCTCCGCTCACGGAATATTTTTCAAACCTTCCGTCAAAGCCGATCACTTCATGTTCGACTTGCCAGCCTATTTGCGCGAACGCATGAAGACCATCGGGTTGAAGTCAGTGCATGATCTTGCACTCTGCACCTATAGCGATGAATCACGCTTCTACAGCTACCGCCGCGCCACCCATCGCGGCGAAACGGATTACGGTCGTTTGATTTCGGCCATTGCATTGGTGTGACCGTGCGAAAATTCTGTCTGCTGTTATGTTCGTTCTTACTTGTGGCCTGTTCCGGCCCGAGGCTACCATTCGAGAAAGACCTTCCCGCGCAAGATGCCATGATCAGCCCGCCGTGGGAGGCATTGGTAAAGGCGGGGCCGGGGGCAGAGAAAGAACTTGATCTTGAAACGCTGAATGGTCCGGGGGGGCAATTTGCGGGTGAAGCAACGCCACCCCCACCAGTGACCACCCCGCCGCCAGAAGTGGCTTTGAACGAGCAGACGCCCAAAGCCGACGCGCCACAAAAAACCGGCATCGTCATAAAATCGGTCGCTGTACCAACTGTGCAGGGTGCCACAGGTTCGGGCAATGCTGATTTGACCAAGGCCATGCGCCAGGTTCTGCGCGAGGCAGGGTGGCCGGTTGTCAACGCACCCGCACCTGATGCCCTGACGATTCGGGGCAGGGTGAAAACCAGCCCGGCCAATGGCGCAAGACAAAATGTGAGCCTGGAATGGATCATCTCCACACCTGACGGCAAACGATTAGGCGACATTGCCCAAGCCAATGCCGTTCAGGCAGGATCTTTGGACAAGGGCTGGGGTGAAAACGCCCGCTTTGCAACCGAAGCGGCTGCTGAAGGCATATTCAAGCTGATTCAGGGCTATCGCTAATCCTGTTCACAATAATTGTGCACTGCGACAGGCAACCCCTTCTCACAGCGTCATGCGGTTGTTATAGACCGCCCAACTCCACCCGCAGAAAGCCTTCCGCCCCATGATGAAAATCATTTCCGGCAACGCCAACCGTCCCCTCGCGGAGGGAATCTGCTCCTACCTTCACATGCCCATTGTAAAGGCGGTGGTGAAACGTTTCAACGACATGGAGATTTTTGTCGAAATTCAGGAAAACGTTCGTGGTCAGGACATGTTCATTGTGCAGTCCACCTCTTTCCCGGCCAATGACCATTTGATGGAATTGCTGATCATCACCGACGCGCTTCGTCGCTCGTCCGCCAAACGCATAACCGCCGTGATTCCCTATTTTGGCTATGCCCGGCAAGACCGGAAGCCCGGACCGCGCACCCCGATTTCGGCCAAGCTGGTCTCAAACCTCATCACCCATGCCGGTGCCGACCGCGTTCTGACCATGGATTTGCATGCAGGCCAGATCCAAGGCTTCTTCGACATCCCCACCGACAATCTGTTTGCAGGTCCCGTTTTCGAACGCGATATCAAGCAGCACAATGATGTGAAAAACACTGTCGTCGTATCGCCAGACGTTGGCGGCGTGGTTCGTGCCCGCGCTCTGGCCAAACGCCTCGATTGCCCTCTGGCCATCGTTGACAAACGCCGCGAACGCGCCGGCATGTCGGAAGTCATGAACATCATCGGCGAAGTCGATGGCAAGAGCTGCATCCTCATCGACGACATTGTCGACTCCGGTGGAACGCTGGTCAACGCCGCTGAAGCTTTGCTGGTCAACGGTGCCAAGGATGTGACGGCCTACATCACCCACGGCGTTTTATCCGGCGGTGCAGTCTCACGCATCACCTCTTCAAAACTGAAAAACCTCGTCATTACCGATTCAATCCAACCCACCGAAGCCGTGCGCTTGGCCAAGAACATTCGCGTCATTTCCATTGCTTCATTGATCGGTGAAGCCATCGGTCGCACCTCGCGTGAGGAAAGTGTATCGAGTTTGTTTGAATAGGAAATTTCAATGGCCAATCGCCTTGTTGGAAAAGTCGCACTGATATCAGGCGGTGCCACTGGAATGGGTGGAGCCTCATCGAAACTGTTCGCCGCTGAGGGTGCCAAAGTTGCAGTTGTTGATCGCAACATGGAAGCAGCTCAAGCAACCGTTGATGAGATAGTTAAAGCTGGCGGCGTAGCTATTGCGCTGCAGGCTGATGTGTCGAAAGCCAATGAAGTGACAGCAGCCGTAGCAATCGCCCAGCGTATGCTCGGCCCCATCAACGTTCTGTTTAATCACGCAGGCACCATTGTCATAAAACCATTTCTCGAAACCACGGAGGAGGAATGGGACTGGCTGCATGCCGTCAACGTGAAATCCATGTTCCTGATGACCAAGGCCGTATTGCCCCAAATGATCGCCAGCGGTGGCGGCTCGATCGTCTGCACCTCTTCAATCTCGGCAGTTTTGGGCACTCCGATGGAAGTGCTTTACGACACCACCAAGGGGGCTGTGCATATGTTCGCCCGCGCCATCGCCGTGGAATTCCGCGATCGCAACATCCGCTGCAACGCGGTCTGCCCCGGCTTCATCCGCACGCCGCATGGTTTGCGCGAGGTGAAAGAACTCCGGGCTTATGGCATAGACGTTTCAGATGAAGCCATTATCGCCCAGCAAGGCCGCATCGGCGAACCGGAGGATGTGGCCCGAGCCGCACTCTATCTGGCCTCCGACGATTCCGTCTTTGTCACAGGGCAACAGCTTTTCGTGGACAATGGCTTCTCCGCCATCTAGCAGGCCCCCATGGGTCGTTTGCTTTTATCACTGAAAAATATTCACTTGAACTTTGGCGGTCGTCCGTTGCTGGACGGGGCTGAATTGTCGCTGGCCGATGATGAGCGTCTGTGCCTTGTTGGGCGCAACGGTTCTGGCAAATCAACTTTGCTGAAAATTGTGGCTGGACTGGTTGAGCCTGATGAGGGCGAAGAGTTCCTGCAGCCCGGTACAACGGTGCACTATCTACCACAGGAACCGGACTTCGGGACTTACGAGTCTGTGCTCGCCTACGTCGAAGCTGGCTTGGGGCCGATGGGTG
>CAXTLE010000124.1:0-8435 GCA_964244855.1 uncultured Aestuariivirga sp.
CTCCTGAAGGTATTTTGCGCGAGACGATATCACGAGGACGGACTTCAACCGGTTGTTGGGCACAAATCGCACAACGCCCTTGAGTACGCCACTGCGGGTTTCGAACACTTGCTCGAGGTCTTGTACAATTGCGGCAGGCGATGATGACCGCACGGGTACGAGTGCGAAAGACATTCCCTTCATCCAATCCACGTCGAAGATTGAAATCGTCTCCTTGATTGACCGGATGTCTTGCGCCGTTCCCGCAATGATCAAGGCATTGCGCCGAACATCTGCTTTCAAAATCATGCCGGGCGGAAGCATCGAAGACAGGACGTCCTGGATCTCAGCTGCAGCAACATAGCGCAGCGGGATGAGTGTAGGACGCATTCCGGCAAGAGCTGCATCGGGCGTTGCCGTTTGCAACGCTGCTGCCGACCGCGCTGCTTCTGCGAGTGGGACGATACGGTAATTTTTGCCTTGTACGGTTATGCCTGCGCCAGCATCACGCAATGCAGCCTCGAACATTGCGAGCAGTTGGGTTTCTGAAACAGGTTGTGGTGTTTCAATCGTAATGCTGCCCGTGACTCGTGCATCCACAGCGTAACTAAGGCCAAGTGTATCACCCAGCACCGACTTCGCGGCGGCTGCCATTGACGCATTGGCCAAGTTGAGTGTGATGTCTTCCGCGTCTTGATCATAGGATGGCAGTCTTGACTTCACAGGTACACCTGTAAAGCGGTCGTTGCCTATTTGCTCATATCCGCTGTAGCTCTGCACCTCTTGGCCATCATTAAGTGATAGGGCACTGCGCAGCTTTTGACGCTTCGCCTGTGTCGCCACAGACTCAGCGTTCGCCAGATCAAGTTTTTCATCCAGCAGGCTTTTTCCACCCGGCGCGCTTGCACATGCAACGAGAAGCCACGTCACAAATAAAAGTAAAAGTGCTCTTGGCCAAACCATGAGGTTCAAACTCTATGCTCCCGACTAGAGAATTTGACACTATGGCCCTTGTTACGGATTTCCTACGGCGTTTGTCGGGTTGTCCACATAAAGCTGTAGCGTATGTTTGATGTCTCCCGCGGAAAAGATTACCCTTTCCTTTTCTATCCTTGTGATGTGCCAACCCAACAGCTCGGTTCCCACGGAAATCCATTTTCCCTGTGGAAAGTCGGGCGATTCGAGAAGTGCGGCATCTATTTCTCCCGTCATGCGAATGCCACGCAATGCGATTGCAGGAAATTCCGGAACGACGAGAGGCACTGCCAGTGGCGCAGGAGGTGGTGGTTCGGGGGGTGGAGGTGAGGCAGGTTCAGGCATCGGTGCTACAGCCGGTACCACTGGTGGCGGTGTAAATGGCTTTCTGTCAGGTCTAAACAAGGGACGCGCCATAATGGCATTCAAAGGCTTTGGCTGTTCAAAAATGTCAGGAGGCTGCGCAGTCTTCAATTCATGCGGCGGTCCCGCGAATGGTCTTGATTCAAGACGGTAGGTTGAAGCGCTCAATATTTGCCAAGCTGACCAAAGGATTGCCAGGCTGGCACATGTGATGAGCGTCGTGAAGGCTTTGAACATCACCAACTTCATTGCCATCAACCTGATTGTTCCGAGTAAATTGCGCCATTTACAGTCACTTCGACCGTCAAAGGTGCTTCAACTGTTTCCGCAATTCCCTGAACGGCATTGCTGCGCAATTGCAGTTTTGCGATGTACAATGCTGGAACGGCTGTCTCAATGTCCCGTATGAATTTATAGATGGCTGATTCCGAAGCAGAAACCTCTATGTTCACGGACACCCAGTTAATGCCGTCCCTGTTTTCCAATGGCAAGTTGCCTGAGCGGATGATTTCAATGCCCTCAGCACTGGCACCCTGCTTCAATTGCGTGAGAATGTTGGCAGCCACGACCTCTACTGTTTGTCCGCCGTGAAAAAACTTGTCCTTGAGTCCGGGGTTAGCGCCGCCGTTCGCTGGTTGTGGCCTTTGTTCGCTGGTGAGCGCATGCAAACGATCAAAAAGCTCAATCTGTTCGACAACCTGTTCGTCCCTGGAACGGTAAAAAGAATTGAATGTGAAAACTGCAATCGCAGCCAACATAGCAATGACCAGGGGACCCGCAAGACGTCGAAGCACTGGCAACGAAAATCTCATTTGTGTCCGTCAGTCAAAGAGAGGCGTAGTACGAACCGGGACTTCGATTCGCCCGGATTGCGAAAAATGGGTGCGGTGAAAGCAATGTCGCGATACTTCTTTTGAGTATTCAGAAGATCTATAAGATTCTCTGGGTTTGTTGCGAGTCCTTCAAGAACCATGGTGCCTCGATCATAGCTGAAGCTTGTCAAAGTAACATCGTCGCTCAATTGTTCCGCCAATTGTTCCAACTGGGCAGTTGGCGCTGTTTGGGGAGACAGCAAAGTGGCGAGTCGAGTTGTTTGTTTTGCGACGCGATCGGTCCGCTTTCGCAGATTGGCCAACTCCGTGGCTTTTGGCTGCAACAATGCCACTTGCTCGCTGATGAATTGCAGTTTGTTGTCTTGTTGTCTGACAAGAGCGCCTGCCAGGCACGCAGCAGAAAACCCAAGACATGCAATTGAGAAGATGGCTCGTCTCAACCATTTTTTTGCTTCGACACTCTTGTAGGGTTGTCCGTTGGCCTCCCATGCGATGGGAAAGGCCGACTCAAGGGCGTTCCGCACAAAGATCATTTCGCAAATCATTCCAGCAGCGCGAAGTACTGCTTCGATCTCGTTGACGATGTCACGACGAATGACAATATCCAAAACCTGACGATGCTGCCCTTCGTTCACGGCACCAACTTCGCACCATCCGCTGAAGTATTCGGACGTCTGAGCTGGCAGTGTTTGGCTTCGCCGCAAGGACAAAATAGCTTCAGTCCTGGCATCAGAAGTGCGCGGCACGGCGACCTCTGAAATCAGTGTCAGATTGGCATCAATTGACAGCGCAACGCACTTTACCCCTTGAAGCACACGTGCCAATTCCTGGACCGTTTCACAACTGGCAGTCGCCAACTGTCTGGACAAGGGCACGCTTGGTCCGCCCATCGAAAACAAAGACAATACATTCACGCCCATATGCAATTCGGGTCCTCGCCATGCAAAGGCCTCAGAAAAGGCGTCGCGTTTTGGAAAAAAATCAAGGAGCTCCATGCCTTGCCAAGTCTTTAAGCCTCGCCAGGTCGAGGGCATGTCTTCCCGCAGTGACGGCAACATTGGCAAACCTCAACAAAGCGTCCAGTCTCCCCATCAAAGAAACTGTGCGCAAGCGAAAAATACAGCTTGTCAACAGCTCTGGCGCAATACAATTTTGAGGCAGTGGTGCCATGGTGCAATATTCAATAGCAACAACGCGAGACGAAGAATTTTTGGGTTGGCTGGTTGCAAAAATGGCCATCGATCAAAACACGTCCCAGCGCATATCTGTAGCAGCACGAAGTATGGGCGTCGCCTACGTTAGCACGATTCTGGAGCTGGGTATTCTGTCGGAAGACCGTTTGGCCGATGAACTTGCAGACTTTCTGGATTTAGGCCGCTTTGGGTTCGAAATGAGCGAGCCACTCCAGACAGATATCCACGGATTCCAGACAGAGTTTCTGCTGAACGCCGGGTTGTTGCCGCTGTGCGGACCACCTGGGCAACTTCACCTCGCAACAGCACATCCACTCTTCGACTCACAAGCCAAGGCTGCGGCCTATTTCAGTGGTCTCGAACTTGTGCTGAAAGTGGCCACGCCAAGCGAACTGCAGAAAAAAATTCTCGAGTTGAGAGATCCGCAAGGTGTTGCACCAGGCCATTCCAGCGAAATGGAGTCTGGGCTTGGTGAAGGGGATGCAGAAAAACTACGTGATATTGCCAGTGCGGCACCCGTCATACGGCTGCTCAGTCGCATCGTTGGAGATGCTGTAGAGCAAAATGCATCCGACATTCATTTTGAACCAGTCGAGCAAAAACTTCAGGTGCGGTTTAGGGTGGATGGTGTCTTGCGCATTGCCGAAATACTCGATTTGCAATCCCATCTTGCACTGATATCACGCATCAAGATTTTGGCACGCCTTAATATTGCGGAGCAAAGACTGCCGCAAGACGGGCGGATCCGGCTTGCCGTGCGCGGCAAAAATATTGATTTTCGTGTCGCAACCTCGCCCACTGTTAATGGAGAGACCGTTGTCCTGCGAATCCTCGACAAGCAAGATGTAAGATTTGATTTTTCTGAGCTTGGTTTTTCAGAATTCGATCAACAGAGACTGGAAAGAATATTCCGGCACCGCGATGGCGTTGTTTTAGTGACAGGCCCTACCGGGAGCGGAAAAACAACAACGCTTTATGCTGCACTCAATGCGTTAAACCGGCCCGAAACCAAAATCTTCACCGTTGAAGATCCTGTGGAGTACCAGATATCGGGCATCAATCAGATTCCCGTGCGCGCGAACATAGGGCTCGATTTTGCGACAATCTTGCGCTCGGTTCTTCGCCAGGATCCAGACGTTATCATGGTCGGTGAGATCAGAGATACGGAGACCGCGCGTGTTGCAGTTCAGGCTTCACTAACCGGTCACCTCGTTCTGTCAACGGCCCACACCAATTCTGCCGTTGCTGCCATCACCCGGCTGCGAGATCTTGGTGTTGAAAACTATCTGCTTTCATCATCAGTCCGGGCTATCATTGCACAGCGCCTTGTGCGCAAGATTTGCGAAGTTTGTAAGGGTGTGAACTCTACGGGATCGATCTGCAACGCGTGCCAGGGTGCAGGTTATCGAGGGCGGACTTGCACCTATGAACTGCTTGAGTTTACACCTGCTTTGCAGCGGGCTACTGCGGTGGGAAAAGACGATATTGAGCTTCTGGCGGTCGCCCGCACGGAGAACTTTGTGGAGTTAGGCGAACATGTCAGAAGCCTCGTTCAGTCTGGCTTAACAAGCAGCAGTGAAGCTAATCGCGCTGTCGCGGTCACAGACATATGAACGTATTTCGCTATCGCGCCCTCACGATTGAGGGGTCGAAAGCCGATGGGGAAATTGAAGCGCAATCTGAAGGGCACGCAATGGCGGCTCTGGCCCAGAAGCGTTTGGCTGTTTTTGAGATCAGGCCGGTCAGTGAAACCGGAGAACGAGGCTTCGCCAGGCGTACTGGCTTCATGTCCAATCCGAACTTCAGCTGGCGTGCTGGATTCTATCGTCAACTTGCAGTGTTGATCGGTGCTGGTGTTCCGTTGGATCGTGCGTTGCGAAGCCTTGAGCGTCAGGCGGGAAAGCCCTGGGAGTCAAAACTCTATGCCGCCATGGTGAAAGGCATCGCCGAAGGAAAGCGGCTCTCTGTAGTTTTGCAATCCGTATCAGATCGGTTTGAGGGTCTTGAAAGCGGCATACTCGCTGTTGGCGAAACGACAGGTTCCATCAGGCCCGCTCTGTACGACCTTGCCGTGACAATGGAGCGCCAGGCTGAGATGCGCAGCAAGATCACCTCGGCACTTGTTTACCCTGCATTTCTGATGGCCTTGGCACCCGTCTCGTTGATTTTGATTTCGTCTATTTTCGTGCCCAATATTGCGCCCCTGTTCGAAGGAACGTCAGCTCCGATGCCGTTCATGTTGCGCGCCATGGTGATGGGGCACGAAGTCGTTTCAGCATCTCCTGTCGCGGTTTCACTATCTTGCTTGCTGTTGCTTCTGACAACTGTCTGGGTGGTTCAGAAGCCAGCCCTGCGCAATCTTGGACTTCAACAATTTGCGAGATTGCCTTTCATTGGCCTAATTGTAAAGACGACTGAAAGCTCGCGTCTTTGCCGGCTATTGGCAACTCTGCTGGAAAATGGCGCACCCCTGCAAGTAGCCCTGGCGACCCTGGAAGACACAACCCCCAAGGCTCACGTCAAAACGGCCCTGATGCGCGTACATGCAGCCGTTGCGTCTGGCCGAAAATTGTCTGTGGCATTTGCTGATGAAACAATCCTGGTGAGGGGCACTCCGGAATTGATCGCGATTGGAGAGGAAACCAATCAACTGGCATCGATGCTGTCCCATGCGGCCTTGTCGCAAGAGCAAGACAGCATGGCGTTGATCGACCGATTGATGACGTTGCTGGTTCCCCTTCTGACTGTTTTAATGGGACTCATGGTCGGCGGCATCATGCTTTCCGTTATGCAGGCCATTTTGTCGATCAATCAACTGGCTACCCAATGAGCACGCAGTCTTCAAACCAGTCTGCCTTCACTTTGGTTGAAATGCTGGTGGTGCTTGTCTTGCTGGGCTTTGCGGCTGCGATCAGTTTGCCTTATGCGAAAGGATCGGGACAGCAGCAGAAACTGGAGGCGACGGCGTTGCAACTCGCAGCGCTTTTTCGCAAGGCGCAAGTGCAGGCCTATATGACAAATGCCGCAGTGGAGGTGAAATTTGACAGGGATACACGGGTGTGGCGCTCCGGTGCGGCCGTTCGAATGCTTGAAGTTGACCCCTCGGTAACTGTCACCGTTCTCAGTATTGAAGGGCAGGTTTCAGACAAGGCTTTCGGCTTCAAATTTTTACCAACGGGCGGCAATACCGGGGGAGGAGTTGTTTTGAACGTTGACCGCGCATCCGTCGAAGTCAATCTCAACTGGTTGACTGGTGCCATCACCACCCGGTCGATGGGTGCCACACCATGAACGAGGAAGCTACCCCCGACGCCGGTTTTACATTGATTGAAACACTGGTGGCCTTTGTCATCCTGTCTGGCACGATCATCATGGCCTTTTCGGCGATGTCCGACAGTTTGCAACGCATGCAGCGCGGCAGGCAGATTGTGGAGGCCAGCAAAGTGGCCCAGGAGATCCTGGCGCGTTCGAGTTTGGCTGAGCCGGGTCAGCTGGTCGCGGGAACCGGCACCCAAGCTGGTTTCAGATGGCAACGCGAAGTGTTCCCACTCAACGCCAACGCGGATACTGCAACATATCCCGTCGTGGTCAAGATTTTGATTTCAGATCTTGCGGGCCATTCCATTCCGCAAGCAAGTCTCGATACCATCCTGCTGGTGCGACAACAGCCATGACGCAGACTCAGAATGAGGAAGCTGGCTTTACACTGGTTGAGTTGCTGGTGTCATTGTCGTTGCTGTCTTTGATGGCGATCTACGCCCTGAATGCGTTCAATGTGACGTCACACATGAAAGCCATCGCGCTTGATGTCGAAGGGCAGTCTGAAGCATCCGCAGTGATGCGCAAATTCCAGAATGAGGTCACGTCCCTCGCGCCTGCCTATGTGCGGGCGAGCGATGGACAGATGATTTTGCTGTTTGAAGGCAGACACGATTCCGTCACCTATGTTGCGAGTGCCGACGGCACCCGTGAAGTGGGCGGTCTGTATCGGGTAACGTGGCGTGTCGATGACGATCATCAACTTGTGGTGCAACGAACGCTGCTTGGTGTTGATGCAAACGCAATTGTCCCACTGGTCGTTTTGCAGGATGTTGCGGGCATGACTTTGAGTTTTGACGGTTCTGACAGTTGGTTGCAGCGAACTGCACTGCCAAAATCCATTTCAATGAGCCTGACGAAAACAGCTGGCAAACCCGGCAAAAGTGAGACGATCGCGGCGATTGCAAGCGGGTTTTAGCGCGACACAAATAGTTGTGGATGACGTGAGAAAGGACTTTGACGACATGAAAATGCACGAATAGCGTGCTGGCCAATTAGATATTCCTGCGGTTTGACACTTTATCAAGAGGTTAGACGAATGCGACACGTGGCGAAGCTGGTGGTATTGTTGCTGTTTGTAGTGGCGGGGTTGCAGGTCATTGCCACAGGTGTTGCGCAGGCGGGATATTGGGAGGCGGTGCAGTGTTCAACCCACCCGCGATATGCTGATGGTGAGGGAAAAGGACCTGCGGCGGCTTACGAGTCATTCCGTTGTTTCAGGCCAAATGCAAATCCGGTGGCATACTATCAGTATTTTTCCGCAGGTGCCGGAAAGCCGCCGACAACGATCAGTGCTTTGAGCGACTTCAATGATGATCAGTGTGTCGTTAGAGGGCTTCCCTGGAATTATCAATGTTCTGGGGGAGTGATGTATTTCTGCAATGATAATGAAGTCCTGTCGCAAAACGCAGAGGCTACGACACAGTGTGTGCCACTTTCCCAGCAAAAAGACTATTCAGCAAACTGCGAAGCAAAAAAATCGGAGGGAAATCCTGTCGATGTGAAGTCTGGAAACAAGGTACAGCAGTTTGACGATTGGTCGTCGGGTGGTGCGTTTCCGTTGATGCTGAAGCGATCCTATTCGGCAAGTTACAAGACAATCGTGGCCCGGCAGAGCACCATGCTTGGCTTTGGTTGGCGAAGCAATTTCGATGGCTCCGCGCGTTACGTGCTATCGTCCGCATCAGCCACGCCCTTCACAGCTGGCACCAGCGACCGCATTCACATTCTCCTGCCAGATGGCATCGAATATCCTTTCCTCAACGACAGCGTC
>CAXTLE010000125.1:0-8400 GCA_964244855.1 uncultured Aestuariivirga sp.
GCCCCAGAACTTGCCGCCGAGGATCGTCGACCAGTGATAGAGAGATCCAGCGGTTGGATAGGCCGAGGCAATTTGCCCAAGTGATGCAGCGACAACCAGCGCAAACAGACCGCCGAGAATCCAGCAAACCGTAGCCGTCCACGGACCCACCGTTGACATGGCAATTGGGAACGACGCCAGACCACCCGAAATAATACAGATGATTGAAAATGAAATTGCGAAGCTTTGGAATGTCCCCATGCGTCGCGACAGCTCCTGGGCATAGCCCATACTGTGGAGGACTTTTTCGTCCTCATTGATATGTTTGGTATCAGCCATAATAGTGTCCCTGCCGCTTCGGGGAAAAGCGTGTTTTTTTAAATTGATTGAATGCCCTGCACCAAGGACCCTGATGTTACCCCACGTAACAGCCAGAGATGCGGACGTCCCCCTACGACCATAGTGTGTGAAAGCGGGCGCGGCGTCAACATGTTGTGGTGGTTGCGCAAGGGGCCGTCTTTGTGACGCTTTTGTTGCTGCAAGTGCCGCAGTCTGAATGCAGTATGACATGGCAAGCCGGAGAGTCCACCAATGTCAGATATCGCATTACCTGTGACGCACAAGAGGGCGGGTGGACGCGACGGCAGGCGTGCACTGCGCGGTGCGCCCATGCTGTCCTTCCCGACACTGGTGCGTGAAATTCCCACTTATGAATTGCTGCCCGCCGAAGCTGTTGAACTCATCCACGATGAGTCGATGAAAATTCTTGAAGACGTCGGCTGCGAGTTTCGCGATGACCAAGCCCCTGCGATGTGGAAAGCCGCAGGCGCTGACGTTCGGGGCACACGCGTGCGCATTGATCGCGCTTTGCTCATGGATTTGATTTCAACTGTTCCACCGGAATTTACCCTGCATGCGCGGAACCCCGAACGCACCGTGCGCGTCGGCGGCAGGAACCAGATCTTCGTGCCGATGTATGGTGCACCCTTCGTGCGCGATCTCGATAACGTCAGACGCTATGGCTCGCTCAACGACCTCAACAACTTCCACAAGCTGGCGCAAATGCTGCCAGCATTACATTCCTCATCGTCGATTTGCTGTGAGCCCATGGAAGTAGCCGTCCCCAAACGCCATCTCCACATTATCAACTCAGCACTGACTTATTCCGACAAACCCTTCATGGGCATCGTCACCTCGAAAGAACGCGCCGAAGACGTGATGAAAATGTCGGGCATCGTGTTCGGCGATGACTTTGTGAAAGACAACACCGTCGTTGTCTCGATTACCAATTGCAACTCGCCTCTGGTCTGGGACCAGACCATGCTGGATGCCATGCGCGTCTACGCCTCGCACAACCAGCCCATCATCGCCGCACCCTTTGCGCTGTGTGGCGCGTCAACATCAGCATCAGCCATCGGAGCCGTCGCACAAGTCAACGCCGAAGCCCTCGCTGGCGTCGCCTTCACCCAACTCATTCGCAAAGGCGCACCCTGCATCTATGGCCAGTTCATGGTGACGGTTGACATGAAGACGGGCGCACCCATGGGCGGCACACCGGAAGCCGCACAGATGATGTTCGTCATGGGGCAACTCGCCCGCAAATATAATCTGCCCTGGCGCACCTCAGGTTTCCACGTCGGTTCAAAACTCAATGACGCGCAAGCGGGATATGAATCCAACATGCTCATGCATGCCGCCATTCTCTCCGGTGCCAATTACATCTGGCACGTGGCAGGCTGGCTCGAAGCAGGCCTCGCCTGTGGCTATTCCAAATTCGTGACTGATGCCGAACAACTTGTGGGCTGGTACAAATACGCAGGCGGCCTGAAATTCGACGACTTCAAAGACGCCATGGACGCAGTCCGGGAAGTTGGCCCAGCCGGACATTTCCTCGGCACCGCCCATACGCTGGAACACTTCGAAAAAGCCTTCTTCATGCCCAGCCTGATGGATTTCAATTCGTTTGAACAATGGTCTGCCGAAGGCGCAAAGGATCACGACACGCGCGGGCGCGACAAGGCCAGAACAATGCTGGCGGCCTATGAAAAGCCGAAAATGGAGGAGGGTGTGGCCGAGGGGTTGCGCGAGTTCGTGGAGCGGCGGGAACGGGATTTGCCGGGGACGATGTGAGAGATTTGATCCTGATCGGTAACTTTTTAACGCACGATTGCTATTTTTGTTGTTTTTGGTCCCAATCGGGGTCAAAGCATAAATGAAAGATCCCGATTGGTAACAAAATCTGTTGAATCTCTCTAGACTCTACTATATGTTCCCGATCAGGAACAACGCTATGATCGAAGACCCACCAAAACCCTTACGCGTTTCAACCGAGCAAAACAAACAAAGTTCTCGCGACGAAATTGCCAGACTGCTGAGTGGACAGCACCGCACAAAAAATGAAGTACCACCAAAAATGGGGTTACTTTTTGGTGGTGGCTCAAGGGTAGAGATCACAACTCCCGCACGACTTGGATCGCTTATCAAAGCTTCTCGTGTCATAAAGAAACTAACGCAGCAAGAGCTGGCCGATCTGGCGAGTGTTGGTCGTCGCTTTATCGTCGAATGCGAAGCTGGAAAGCCTAGATTGGAATTTGCAAAAGTTCTGCAAGTCGCTGCCGCCGCAGGCATTGATATTTTTGCGATCAAGCGATGAGCGCCCTTACACTGGACGTGCGGCTGGATGGGTATGAAGCCCCGATTGGCAAGCTTATCCGCACAGCATCGGATAATGTGGCGTTCACCTATAGCAAAGAACATTTGGCAATCACGAACGCTTTGCCATTGTCGCTCTCGTTTCCATTGAACGACGAACTTTACGGTGACGTGGCGACGCGCTCCTTCTTTTCCAATCTGCTACAGGAGCGCGATCAGCCATTGCGGGAGGTCATGGAAAGATACGGCATAGAATCTGCTGATTTCGTCGGACTGCTTTTTCATATAGGTGCTGATTGTGCTGGAGCAGTTTCAATCTTGCCCGAAGGCTCGCCACCGACGAAAGTTCCTGGAAATCTTGAAACAGACTATGACGTGTTGTCATCTGAAGATTTGGACTCAATCGTCAAGGCACTTCATGAACGCCGTCCCCTTCCCAACGAGTTACGCGATCCCTCACCACTCGCCGGTGTTCAGAGCAAGCTATCCATTTTGCTTTTGGCTGATGAACAGTTTGCACTTCCAAAACCTGGAACAGGCGCTCCAACGACGCACGTCATGAAGGTTCCTGACCGCAATCACAAAGCGGATTCACTGCGTGAAAGCTTGTCTCTACAACTGTCAGATCAATGTGCCATGGCCACTGTTCCGTCGGCTCAATTGGAAATCGCTGGCATACCTGTTCTCATTACCACTCGGTTTGACCGGGGACAAAATGCTCTCGGACAGATTGTTCGTCTCCACCAAGAAGATTTTGCCCAAGCACTATCACTGCCACCCAGCCTCAAATACGAAAGGCGAGGCATTGAAGGCCGCAGCTTCAATGCGCGCGCAATTGGCGGGCTGCTGAACGAAACAGCAAACCCGGATATTGGCCGCAACACGATTTTGAAACTGACGCTGTTTGATATGTTGGTGGGCAATGTAGACGGCCACGCGAAAAACCACGCCTTGCTTTATGGGCAAGGAACACGGCCTGATCTGTCGCCACGCTATGATATTCTGCCCACAAGACTGGATGACAGTTTGAGCGAAGAGTTTTCTTATTCTATAGGCGCGGCCACAGTTCTTGATGAAGTTGATAAGGCTCAATTTTCAAAGTTCTTAAGTGATATTGGAATTACACGTCCAGCCGCGCAGAAGCGTTTAACTGAAGCTGCACTGAATCAAATCGTCCCGGTGCTTGCCGATCAACTGGAGCCGCTCAGCCGCATGAACCAAAAATCCTTCGCCGACCTCATTGCCGCCAACATGCGTGAGCTCTTGCCGAAGCTCGGCTACCCCGTGCCAAAGCAGGCAGAATACCGCGATGCCCATGTGGTTCGGGGCGGCGGCTGGTTGACCAGTTGAGCTCGCTCGTGAATTCCGCCACTATCCCCGAATGCAAGACTATATCACCTCAGCCCTCGCAACACTGCTCGTCATCGTTGACCCGGTTTTTCTCAGCGCCCTGTTCCTTGGCCTCACCAACGGGCTGAACCGCGAGCAACGCCGCGAAGTTGCCATGCGCGGATCATTCATTGCGTTCTGCATCTTGCTCGGTGCAGGGCTTGGCGGTGCGAAACTTCTCTCGCTGCTCGGCATATCCCTCTCGGCATTTCGCATTGCCGGTGGTTTGCTTCTGCTCTCTGCCGCCGCTGAAATGGTGTTTGACCGCCGGGGTCAGCGCCAGCAGGACACTGTCGACAAAGCCATCAGCATTGATCACATAAAAAACATCGCGGCTTTCCCCTTGGCCATTCCCTTGATGGCGGGGCCGGGTGCCATCACCGCCATGATCCTGTTGGCAGGACGGGCAGAGGGTGACTATCTGCGGCTGGGTGCACTGTACGCGGTAACAGCAATCGTCATGCTGGCCTGCTGCCTGTGCTTTCTGGCAGCAGAGCGCATTTCCAAAACCATGGGCATCACCGGACGTGCCGTTATCTCGCGCCTGCTCGGAATTATCCTCGCAGCACTTGCCGTGCAGTTCATGATTGACGGCGTGAAGACTTTGATCTGAAAAAAAGGGGGATGAGCCGGAGGCCCGCTCCAACTCATCCCCAGTTCAGTGGTGTTACCCACCGATCGCGAAACGGGCTGCTTCAGAAATGGGAGGATCCAAACAGGTTAGCGATAATTTTATTATCGCAAGGCTTGTGCCAGTTTTATTGCGTAGCGCAAAAATATTTGTAAATACTTGAAATATCATATTTATTTAACGCAGATTGAATTTTATCGTGGGGTTTACACAAAGTTTCAAAGCCAACTTATTGTGCAATGCAATATCTAAAAAGGCAGCAGTTAAACCACACGCCCATTTTTTAACCAGTTGGTAAAACGATCCAATCCCGCCCGCAGCGTGTCTTCATTTTTCAAATAACACATGCGCAAATAGCCTTCGCCACCGGGACCAAAAGTGCCTCCCGGCGCAAAGCCGACGCCCGCTTCATCGATCAGGCGCAGACATGTCGCGAGAGAATCCTTCATGCCATCAATCGAAAAGAACATGTAGAAAGCCCCATCCGGAATCTGGAAACGCAACTGCGGTGATTGCCGGAAAGCGTCTACGACTGTGTCGCGATTCTTCCGCGCTGTCGCCACCTGCAAATCGACAAAATCATCGCCATGGTCAACTGCTGCAGCACACCCCTTCTGCAGAAATACAGGCGATCCCGAACTGTGATACTGGATGAAACGCTCAACGATCGGGGCCATGATTTGGGGTGCCTGAATCCAGCCCTGTCTCCAACCCGTCATCGCCCAGTTTTTCGAGAATGTATTGCACAGGATCAAGCGTTCCTCTGGGTCACATACATCGAGAAATGACGGCGCTCGCTTGGCACTGAAACAAAACCGCGAATAAACCTCATCCGCCAAAATCCAGATTCCGGTCCGCCGCGCAAAATCCCTGATCGCAATCAGGTCGTCGCGCGAAGCCGTCCAGCCCAAAGGGTTCGATGGCGAATTGATGCAGATCGCTTTGGTGCGGGGTGTTGCCGCAGCAAACAATTTTTCAAGATCCAACGACCATGTGCCATTTGCAAAAATCATCGGTACTTCGACTGGCTTGGTACCTTGCAGGCGCAAAGGTCCGGCATAGTTCGGCCAAGCTGGTGTGGGGATAATAACTTCATCACCATCGCCAGCAATCATCTCAATGCCAATCTGGATCGCCTGCATGCCGCCACCTGTGATACCGAAATTATCGATATCGAGGTTCACGCCATAATGCCTCGCATGGTAGCGCACCAAAGCGTCCCGCAATTCCGGAATGCCGCGTTGCCACGTATAAAATGTTTCGCCCGCCAACAGGCTGTCAATAGCAGGGCGACAAAAGGCTTCCGGTGTTGGCAGGTTACCCTGTCCCGACCAGAAGGCCAGCACATCAGGCTTTGCCATGCCATACATGGCGGCAGTGACGATGCCGCTTTCAGGTTCAATTTGTGCAGGGCGGGTGAGACTGGCAATGATGTCAAGCATGAGCACTTAAAGCAAAAGAAAACCCGCGAGGCAACGCCCCGCGGGTTTCCATCAGATATGCGTGAAAAGCTTACTTCTTGCGAAGTGAATCGCGGATTTCGGCAAGCAATACGTCTGTTGTCGATGCTGCTGGTGGCGGAGCTGGTGGCTCAGCCTTCTTCATCTTGTTCGAAATCTTGACGAGTTGCATCAAGATGAAAGCCAGGATCAAAAAGCCGATAACGATGGTGATGAAGTTACCATAAGCGAATGTGGCACCAGCTTCCTTCGCGGCGGCCAAGGATGCATCTTTCGGTGCGCCGCCAGCCAGCTGCACAAACTTGTTGGAGAAATCCACGCCACCGGTGGCCAGGCCAACGATTGGCATGATCAAGTCATCGACCATCGAGCCAACAATCTTGCCGAATGCGCCGCCCATGATCACGCCGATGGCGAGGTCGAAGGCGTTGCCCTTAAATGCAAAGTTTTTGAATTCATTCCACATAATTTAATATCCCCCTTGGATATAAGTTTAAAAGTCCCACGGCCTGAGGTGCCCCAAAGCCGAGCCGCTATTAGTCCATTCGCTGGATTTATGAAAGAGACTTTATTTACGAAGTTTTTACGCTTGCTTCGTAGCCCACGCTGACCAGATAAAGTCCTTGTGGCGGAGCGACCGCGCCACAGGCTTTCCGATCCTTGGCAGCGAGTGCTTTCTCCACATCCCGCGCCGTCCATTTGCTCTCACCAACAAGCTTTAATGTGCCAACCATGCTGCGCACCTGATTGTGCAGGAACGAGCGTGACACCGCTTCAATTTCGATCTCCTCACCATACCGCGACACTTTCAGCACATTGAGGGTTTTGACGGGTGAAAGTGCCTGACACTTCGTGGCGCGAAACGTCGAAAAGTCATGCGTACCAATCAGCAGCTGTGCGGCCCCATGCATGGCATCAGCATCCAGAGGTGTTGGCACATGCCAGACTTTTCCGAGATCCATTGCTGGCGGCGCACGGCGATTGAGAATGCGAAAAAGATAGCGCCGTTCAGTCGCAGAAAATCGCGCATGAAAATCCTCAGTCACTTCTTCAATCTCAATCACACTCACGCGGTGCGGCCGCACATTGCCGTTGATGGCATTGGTCAGCTCAAACAAATCCCACTTCGTCGGCAAATCCACGTGCGCCACTTGACCCAAGGCATGAACCCCGGCGTCGGTGCGGCCTGCGCCAAACAGCCGGTTGTGCTGATTGTGAATTTTTTCAAGCGCCGCCTCGATCACACCCTGCACAGTCGGCAGTTTCGCCTGAATCTGCCAGCCCGCAAGATCATTGCCGTCATATTCGATGAGCATGCGATAACGCGGCATCAGTTCACCTGCATGCCGGCAGGAATAACAAAGCCACGCAAAAACACCTCGGCCGTCATTGCACCTTTGCCCTCACGTTGCAGTTCTAAGCAACGGATGGCTCCATCATCGCAGGCTATGGTGAGATCATCAATAAAAGTTCCGGCGAACCCATGTGCGTCAACGCGCTCACAGCGCAACACTTTGATGCGCGTTCCATTCACCATCATCCAAGCGCCAGGAAACGGTGACAGCCCATGGATATGTCTCAGCACGTCATGTGAGGGTTTCGTGAAGTCAATTTTGGCCTCAAACTTGTCAATCTTCTTGGCATATGTCGCACCTGTGAGCGGTTGGGCTTCGCCCGCGTGAAGGGAAGCCGCCAAAACATCGACCATGGCTTTCGCACCGATCACAGCCAATGCGTCATGCAATATAGCGACAGTTGTCGCGTCATCTATCGGGCAGGGCACGCGCAACATCATCGGCCCCGTATCGAGCCCTTCATCCATGCGCATGATGGTGACACCGGTTTCCACATCGCCGGCCATGATAGCCCGATGAATAGGAGCAGCCCCCCGCCAACGCGGCAGCAGAGATGCATGCACGTTGAAACAACCATGCTTGGGCGCATTGAGAACGGCTTTCGGTAACAACAATCCATAGGCGACGACCACCGCAGCGTCCACTTGTAACGCACTAAAGCGATCTTGCTCCACAATTGACTTCAGCGATTCTGGTGTTCGCACTTCAATGCCTTGCGCTTCGGCAAACGCATGGACCGGCGTCGGACGCATCGCCATGCCCCGCCCCGCCGGGCGCGGCGGTTGCGCATAGGCACAGACAATCTCATGTCCCGCCGTGATGAGCGATTTTAGCACTGTCACCGAAAACGCCGGCGTGCCCATGAACACCAGTTTCATGGGAAAGGGACCTTGTAAGTCCTTCGGGCAGCTTCTCCAGAGGAGAAGCGACTTGC
>CAXTLE010000126.1:0-8305 GCA_964244855.1 uncultured Aestuariivirga sp.
GCCGGAGTTGATGTCGATTGATACCAAGGCTTCGGTCTGGTTGATGACGATGTAACCGCCCGACGGCAGGGTGACCGTGGGTGAGAACAGCGCATCCAGGTGGCTTTCGACGCCGTGACGGGTGAAGAGCGGTTTGTTGTCTGAATAAAGCTTCACGTTTTTGGCGTGGGACGGCATGAGCATTTTCATGAAATCTTTGGCTTCACGATAGGCTTCGTCGCCTTCGACGATCACTTCATCGACGTCCTTGGTGTAAAGGTCGCGGATGGAGCGCTTGATCAGGCTGCCTTCTTCATAGACGAGGCAGGGTGCTTCTGACTTCAAGGTGAGGTCGCGCACAGATTCCCAGAGGCGCATCAGATAATCAAAGTCGCGCTTGATTTCGGGGCGGGTGCGCTGGGCACCTGCGGTGCGCACGATGAGGCCCATGCCTTGCGGCACTTCCACTTCGCGTGCGACTTCCTTCAGGCGACGACGATCACCCGCATCGGTAATCTTGCGGGAAATGCCGCCGCCACGGGCGGTGTTCGGCATCAGCACGCAATAGCGGCCGGCGAGCGACAGATAGGTTGTGAGGGCTGCACCCTTGTTGCCGCGTTCTTCCTTGACCACCTGCACCAGCAGAATCTGGCGGCGCTTGATGACTTCCTGGATCTTGTAGACACGGCGGCGTGGACGGCGTTGCTGGCGGCGCTGCGGAACTTCTTCCATGGCGTCTTCGGCGCCGATAGATTCGACCTTGCGGTCTTCGGCGTTTTCTTCGATGGCGACGATTTCAGCGGCTTCTGCCGTGGGCACGGGTTCGGACGGCAGTTCGTTGTCGCTGGCCTCTTCTACACTGGCGAGGGATGGAAGTTCTTCGGCTTCGAGCGGCATGTTTTCAGAAGAATACGGTTCTTCTTCGTCGGGTCCATGCTCGGCTTCGGCGTGGGGTTCTTCTTCCTGACGGTGCTCAATGGTTTTGCCGTTGTCATCATCTTCGTCTTCTTCACGTTCCGCTGCGTCGTCTTCTTCCTGTTCTTTCAGCAGGGCGAGACGGTCCGCAATCGGGATCTGGTAATAATCGGGATGGATTTCAGCGAAGGCCAAAAAGCCATGGCGATTGCCGCCGTAGTCCACAAAGGCTGCCTGCAACGACGGTTCAACCCGTGTTACCTTGGCGAGATAAATGTTACCTTTGAGGGGTTTGCGATTGATGCTTTCGAAATCGAATTCTTCAATGCGGTTGCCGCGGGCCACCACAACGCGGGTTTCCTCGCGTTGGCTGGCGTCGATGAGCATTTTGTTGCCCATGGTGTGTAATCCTTATGGCCGCAATGGCCCCGTCACGCGCGCAACCGTTATCCGGTTCAAGGCGGAGCGAGAGAGAGGGGGAGGTGCGTGCAAAAATGGAGACAGGTTGTGCTGATGCGGGGCCAACGGCAATCGCGGCATTGAGGCTGCGTGCTTGTTTGCTGGCTGTTTCTGCGTTCAGGTTCATCTGTCCCGAGTTGATTTTACTGTGTCCGGACTCTGGCCCCGAACGGTTGATACGCTTTATTCTCGACCCGCCTGGTGGTTCCGACCACCCTCACAATGTCGGGGCTTTCCAAGAAAACCCTTATTTCACGCCGCTCACGGGTTGCTTACATCAGTGAAGCGAACCGGACACCCGTTTGTTGCGAAACTGTCATGTCTTCAGCCAGAGGTCGTAGAGTATTTTGAGTCTGGCGAGAGACACCTCGTTTCTAGGGGGCATTGGGCGGCGATGCAAGGGGCGTGTGCCCAAATCAATCGCACGGAAAGCTCCGGTTAACCTGGAGGCTCTAGGTTTTGCTGCAAACCTACGATGCAATATCGCGTGTCGCGCATAAATTTTCAAACTCATACAGTATCTTAAGGTCAGATGTTCAACTTCCGTCGCAGCTTTTACCACCCCGCAATTGCCGTTTTGGCTGTGGTTGCATTCACGATGTTGAATGCAGGCTGGATGGCGGCGCATGCGGCAAAGCCAGTCGTCACCACCGCCATTGATATCGTGGCCAAGGGACGGATGACGCGGCTGTTTGTCGAGCTGACGGCTGAAACCGGATTTACGGCGACTGTGCTGGCTGATCCTTACCGGGTGGTGATTGATCTGGCGGATGTCAATTTTGACCTGCCGCCGGGGGCCGGGCAGATTTCCAGGGGGCTGGTGCGACAGGTGCGATATGGTGTTGTTGAAAAGGGCAAATCGAGAATTGTGATTGATACGGACGGCCCGGTGTTGATCAAGCAGTCTCAGGTTTTACCGAAAAAAGGCAAATCGAAACCGCGAATTGCCATTGATCTGGTCGCTACAACTCCGGAGGCTTTTACGGCAGCGCAATTGCTGGATGAAGAGCCGTCTTCGTCTGAAATCACGGCAAGCTTGCCTGTGGTCCCGCCTCTGGCCAAGCCCGGTGATGTGCCGGAGGTGCCGCGCGTTGCCGGCATGAAGGTGATTGTGATCGACCCCGGCCATGGCGGAATTGACCCTGGTGCGCTCAGCCCTTCCAAAACCAAAGAAAAGGATGTGGTTTTTGCTTTCGCGTTGGAATTGAAGAAGGAATTGGAACAGGCTGGTCACTTCGACGTGCGAATGACGCGGACGGAAGATAAGTTTTTGACGCTGACGGACCGCGTAGCCTTTACAAGGAAAGCCGGGGCCGATTTATTTATTGCCATTCATGCGGACACGGTGCGCGGCAAAACGGCAAATGGCACAACGCTCTATACGCTTTCCGATACAGCGTCCGACGAAGAAGCAGCGGCTTTGGCGTCGAAAGAAAACAAGACCGATATCATTGCGGGTATCGACCTTGCCGAGGAAGAGGGTGCCGTTGCGGACGTGTTGATTGAGCTGGTGCAGCGCGAATCGAAGAACCATGCCAATTTGTTTTCACGAACGGCCTTGGAAGAACTGAAGGGCGTGACGACGATGACGGGGAAGCCCTTGCGGTCTGCCGGCTTTGTGGTTTTGAAATCACCAGATGTGCCTTCGGTGTTGATTGAGTTGGGTTATCTGTCCAGCAAGGATGATGAGAAGAATTTGAAGACCCCAAGCTGGCGCGGCAAGATGGCGACGGCTTTGGTGAAGGCTGTGAACCGGCATTTTGCCGTGATGGACGCCGCCGAGTAGCCACAATCCGGCCCTATATTTTTTCGTATTCGCGTTGGAATTGTGCCGGATTATGATATCTGGCGCTTCCGCGTTTGAGATGCGCAAGAATCGGGAAGGCACGACGGGCTGATGCTCAAGTTTCTGGGATGGATGTTCACCGTCATGTTCATGGTGGTGCTGGGACTTGCTGGCGTGGCACTTTACGTCATTTGGGACGTATCGAAAGAGCTGCCGGATTACAAGCAACTCGCCGCATATGAACCGCCTGTCATGACGCGCATGCATGCCTCTGATGGTTCGCTGCTGGCGGAATATGCCGAGCAACGCCGCTTGTTTGTACCGATTGACCAAGTGCCGAAAAAACTGATCCAGGCTTATCTCGCGGCTGAGGACAAAACATTCTACCAGCATGCGGGTTTGGATTGGCGTGGCATTGCGGCGGCCGGTCTTCGTTATGTGCAGATCAAGATCATGGGTCAGCATGGAACCATTGTTGGTGCGTCGACCATTACACAGCAGGTGGCGAAGAACTTCCTTTTGAGCAATGAGCAAACGCTGACACGCAAACTCAAGGAGGCGTTGATCGTTCAGCGCATTGAGAGTGCTTTCACCAAAGACCAGATTCTCGAATTGTACCTCAATGAGATTTTTCTCGGATTGAACTCTTACGGCATCGCAGCAGCCTCATTGAACTATTTCGGCAAATCGCTGGATGAGCTTTCGATTGATGAAATGGCCTATCTGGCGGCGTTGCCAAAGGGGCCAAACAATTATCATCCTTTCCGTTTTACCAAGCGTGCCACAGAGCGGCGCAACTGGGTCCTGCAGCAAATGCAGGAAAATGGGTACATTACCGACGCCGAAATGAAGACGGCGCAGGCCAAGCCACTTGCTGTTTCGCCGCGTCCATTTGGTGCAAAGTTGTTTGCGGCCGAAGGATTTGCGGAAGAGGTTCGACGCGACCTTGTGGGGCTTTACGGCAAGGAAGCGCTGGGCAAAGGTGGATACTCCGTACGCACAACACTTGATCCGAAATTGCAGATTTTTGCGCGGCAGTCACTGGCGCGTGGGCTGATTGAATTTGACCGCAAGCGTGGTTTCAGAGGCCCGGAGAAACACGTCGATCTCGAAGGCGGTGATTGGGCGAAATTCATGGAAGACATGAAAGTGTCGGATGACGTGGCACCTTGGCGACTTGGCATTGTGACTTCGGTTGACGACAAGGCAGCGCAAATTGGGTTGCAACCCCCAAAGCTTGCCAGCGGTGCCATGAGTGACGAGCGCGAGACAGGGAATATTCCCGTCGAATTGATGAGTTGGGCCGTGGCATATGTGGATGGCACCAAACTTGGAAAGCCGGTGACGAAAGCGTCCCAGGTTTTGAATGTGGGCGATATCATCTATGTGGCACCTTCGGCCAATGTGCTGCAGTGGCATTTGGTGCAGATCCCGGATGTTGAAGGTGCACTTGTTGCCATGGACCCGCATTCAGGACGTGTGTTGGCCATGGTCGGCGGGTTTTCTTATTCGGGATCACAGTTCAATCGCGCGACGCAAGCGATGCGGCAGCCGGGGTCTTCGTTCAAGCCAGTGGTGTACGCGGCTGCGTTGGACAATGGATATACGCCATCGTCAGTGGTTCTTGATGCGCCGCTGACCATTAAATTGTCGAACGGTAAAACATGGCAGCCGAAAAATTATACAGAGAAATTTGGTGGGCCTTCAACGCTGCGGCGCGGTATTGAGCAGTCGCGGAATACCATGACGGTGCGGCTGGCTGATGATCTGGGCATGACGAAGATTGCGGATTTGGCGCAGCGGCTTGGGATTTATGACCAGATGCCGCGGCATCTTGCGAACTCCCTGGGCGCTTCAGAAACCACGCTTCTGCGCATGACCACAGCCTACAGCATGTTCGCCAATGGCGGCAAAAAGATTTCGGCGACGTTGATTGACCGTATTCAGGACCGGCGTGGCAAAACCATTTTCCGGCACGACAAGCGCGACTGTTCAGCTTGTGAAGCGGGCAACTACGTTGACGGCATGGTGGAGCCGGAGTTTATCGATGATCGTGACCAGGTGATGAGTCCTTATACTGCCTATCAGATTACTTCGATGCTTGAAGGTGTTGTGCAGCGTGGTACGGGTAAAAAGGTTCTCGTCGTCGGCAAACCGGTGGCGGGTAAGACCGGCACCAGCAATGATGAACGCGATGCGTGGTTTGTGGGCTACACGCCCAATATGACCGTCGGGGTTTATGTGGGCTATGACAATCCAAAACCCATGGGCAAGAAGCGCACGGGTGGCGAATTGGCGGCACCTATTGTTGCAGATTTCATGAAGCTGGCCTTGAAAGACCAGCCTGCGATTCCGTTTCATGTGCCGCGCGCCATTGAGCTGATCCCGATCAACGCGGCAAATGGACGACGCGCGATATTCGGCGAAGTGGGCACAATACTTGAAGCTTTCAAGCCGGGTGACGAGCCGCCTGAGAACACCCGCACCATTGGTCAAACCGCGGATGGTTCTGTCGCTGCTGTTGGTAAAAAGGGTGAAGGTCTGGTTCTGGTTCCGGCGACAAAAAAGGCAGTTCCTGTGACGGTGCAACCCGGCGGGTTGACGGAGCAGGGTGGCGGCCTCTATTGAGCGCTTAACTTTTGGATCGAAACCGGACACATCATGCGCGCTGAAATCATCAAGCTAGTCGACGAGATCGAACAGTCAGTTGGTCTGCTGCGGAGGCATCTTTGACTGGGATCAATCCATCCGTGACCTGGCGGAGCTGAACGCCAAGGCCGAAGACCCAACGTTGTGGAATGATCCGCAGAAAGCGCAGGAAATGATGCGCCGGAGGCAGGAACTCGAGAACCGTATTGGAGCCATCCGTCGCATTCAGCAAACTATTGCCGATAGTAAAGAGCTGATCGAAATGGGAGAAGCGGAAGGCGATCCGTCGATCGTTGCTGAAGCCGAAAAAGCCATTGAAGCTGTTAAAGGCGAAGTAGCGGCAGCTGAGCTTGATGCTTTGTTGTCTGGCGAAGCCGATGCGAATGACAGTTTCCTGCAGATCAATGCGGGTGCTGGTGGCACTGAAAGCCAGGACTGGGCTTCGATCTTGATGCGCATGTATGTGCGCTGGGCCAACAAGAACAAGTACAAGGTTGAAGTGCTTGATATGCATGACGGCGAAGAAGCGGGGATTAAATCCTGCACACTGCAAATCAAGGGGCATAATGCCTACGGCAAGCTGAAAACTGAGAGTGGCGTGCATCGGTTGGTACGCATCTCGCCATATGACTCGAATGCGCGGCGGCACACGTCGTTCTGTTCGGCCTGGGCCTACCCGGTGATTGACGATAACATTGTGGTTGAGATTCTGGAAAGCGATTTGAAGATCGACACCTATCGCGCCTCAGGTGCTGGTGGTCAGCACGTGAACACCACTGACTCGGCTGTACGTATCACACATGTTCCCACCAACATCATTGTGGCGTGTCAGGCGGAGCGGTCGCAACACAAGAACCGCGCCACTGCCATGAAAATGTTGAAGGCGCGGATTTATGAAATGGAACTTCAGAAGAAGCAGGAAAAAGTTGACGCCGCCAATGCCAAGAAAACCGATATCGGCTGGGGTCACCAAATCCGCTCCTATGTATTGCAGCCTTATCAGCTGATCAAGGACCTCCGTACGGGCCACACCAGCACAAATCCTGGTGCTGTGCTCGACGGTGATCTGGATGATTTTATTCAGTCGTCACTGGCGCACCGGGTCTATGGTGGTGATGTTGTGGTCGAGGATATTGAATAGGACCTTCGCTGTCATTTCCTGTTTGAAACAACCCGCAAGCTGCCTTGCGGGTCATTCAGCTGATTTGGTGGTGGACCTTGAGGCTTTGCGCCATTGATCTGATGCGGCTGAGGTGCGGGTGCTGTGTTGTGACGGATCGAGCCGTAAACATAAGCGCCATTTTCGATGCTGATAGTGTCGTTGAAGACTTCCCCTTCGACGTGTGCTCCGGCGTGAATGAACACACTCGATCCCTGGATGGGCCCCAGCACGCGGCCTCGCACGTGAATAATCTCGCCTGATACAGTACCTTGGACAACGCCTGCGGCGTCTATTACGCACATGCCGGCCTGGACTGTTCCGCGCACGGTGCCGTCTATATGTAACTCGCCATCACAGGTGATGTGGCCTTCGAACATGCAGTTCCTGCCAATGAAGGATGGTTCGGCTGCGGCATCCACGGGTTTTTGCGAACCGCGTGGTGGTTGGGCTGGCTTTTTTTTGCGATTGAAAAACATGAACTCAAACTTTACCCCGTGCAGGACGTGGCATCCCCATTGACAGGAAATACCCTAGGGGCTTCGTGGCGACTTGTCATGTTGGAAATGTGGCGTGCATTTCGTTCGGGACTCTGCCATGGATTCGACATGCTTTACTGGCCTTAAGGCCTTGGAAAGCGGCAGGTTTGCCAGCTATTGATGGTGCGATGAGACGGTGTGAGTCTCGCTGGAGATGAGGTAAGCAGGGCAGGTGCGGCGCAGGTCACTCAGAATTGCGGTGTTCAGCCTGCTGTGGGTTATGGCATTGCTCATAATTTGCGGTGCTGCAATCTATTGGCGGCTCAATCAAGGGCCGATTTCACTGGCCTTCATGGGTAAATCCATTGAACAGGCCATCAATACCCAGCTGCCGGGATTTCATATTTCACTGGGTGAAACCGAGCTTGAACTTGACCCCGACACTGGCACACCGAATGTGAGGGTGCGAAATCTGGTTCTTGCCGATAGCGATGGCACGACGATTGCCAGTGCACCGAAAGCTGGTGTAGCGCTCGAAGCTTCGAGCTTGTTGCGTGGTGTCGTGAGTATTCAATCGCTAGATCTTATTGGTCCGCGTATCAATATCAGACGAAATCTGGACGGCAGCATGCAGCTTGGTATTGCCAATGACGCAGCAGATGCCAATGAGGAAATCGTTCTGGACTCAGACCCGGCATCTTCTGGAAAATCAGACATCAGCGGCAATGTTGCACCAGCGCCGACCAGTTTGGTCTCTGGAAGCAAGATTTTGGAATTGCTTGATGCAGGCGGGGCTCAAGGCAGTTTGTCGAAACTGGAAGAGGTTCGGTTATCGCGCGGGACGCTTCGGGTTTATGATGAAGCCAACGACGCGACTTG
>CAXTLE010000127.1:0-8280 GCA_964244855.1 uncultured Aestuariivirga sp.
CCTCCACGTCGACGGGCTTCAGGTGCGAGAAGCGCAGTTCGTCCTTGGCCCCGTCGTCGAAGTCGTAGATAAAATCCTTGCCGAAGTTCTTGCCCACGAAGTAAAAGTCAGTGCCCAGGCTGCCACCGTAAAGCTGGTTACCTATCCCGCCTGCCCCCAGATAAAAATAATCCGTCTTGCGCGTGCCCATGATTGAGGTTGAAAACGTCGGAGTTTACGTGGAGGCCGTAGCTGCGCCCATCTTCTCCGCACCCAGCTTTTTCAGCGTCTCTTCATCGACCAACTTGCCAATCAGCGGATGAAGGCGCAGGTTTCCGCTCTTCACCACTTTGCCGAAATTCGACAAAACTGCGGTTGTGGTTTTTGCGTCGGGTGCGATCACGTCCAGCAGCCAGTTGATATCACCCGAATTCCAGTCTTCGGGTTTCAGGCGGACGGGAAAGGAGCCAGCGCGGATTTGGTCACGGATGCGGGCATCAGCCTCTTCGGAGACGGAGGCCCAGATCGCCATTCCCGCCACATCAGCCAAGCTGTTATCTTCCTGGTTGCCGGGATAGGCCATGGCCACACGATCGCGGATCAACGGATCAAGCACGATATGTTGCAAGTCAGCGAGCGTTTGGTTGCGGTAACGTGGCAGCAACATCATGGCCATGGCAATTTTGCCGAAACTTTCGCGCACATGCGCGCGCACCTTGGCGATGTGCGGAGCGAGCTTTTTCAACGTTTCAGCATCCGGCATTTGGGCATCCATTGCACCCTCCGGAGGCGTCGCACTGGCTGTTGGCTTGACGTCAGATTTCACGGCTTTACTTGATATTGACTTACTTGCATCAAACTTCGCCATGCCGTTTCCCCTGTTTTGTGCGGCAACGTAAAACGGAAGTTGCGAAGCGAGTCAATGATTTTGCTTCTTTGATCGGTTGCTTTTTTTGCAAGATTTACGATCTGAGTGGTCAGCGCCAATTTAAATCTGAAGTTCATCCCTTCGTTGGATGATGGTGGTTGGAAAAAGAATGTGAGCTTAGGGCAACATGCCAGCTAGCATTTGCCGTCATGCAACAATCATGTTAGCTTCAATTGCGGTTTGTGAATGGAGAATGCCATGAAGTGGTCAACACCAAAAGTTACAGAAGTTTGCGTTGGCATGGAAATCAACGATTATTTCCCTGCTGAACTTTAAGAAAAGTTGAGGCCTGGTTGATAAATCTGCCCGGCTTTTTGTTGTGAAAGCTCTCATTCTGGGATCAGCCGCTGGCGGTGGTTCTCCCCAATGGAACTGTTTGTGCCCGGTATGTGCGCTGTTTTGGAACGGCGATGCGCGCGTGAAGCGTCGCACTCAATCATCAATTGGGGTTACTGTCGATGACAGCAATTGGGTGCTGATCAATTGCTCGCCCGATATACGCGAGCAAATTGGGGCAATCAAAACATTGCAGCCGAAATTCGGTAAAAGACATTCGCCTGTCATTTCGGTAGTTCTCACCAATGGTGATATTGACCACATCGGCGGCTTGATTAACCTGCGTGAGGCCCACACTTTCTCGGTTTGGGCATCAGCTTCCGTGATTGATCAAATCAATTCAAACCCGATATTTGGTGTTTTGAACCGTTCGTTGGTTTCATTTCATATCATCAAGCCTAACGTAGTGTTCTCTCCCATAGCCGGACTTGATATGACGGCTTTCGATGTGCCGGGAAAAGTCCCGCTCTATCGCGAGGGAACAGGAACGCCTGAAGTGTCACGCAACGGCAACACCATCGGCATGCATATCCGCCACCATGGTCGCACCCTTAGCTATGTGCCGGGATGCGGTGACATCGATGGCCAACTGCTGCACGATCTTGCAGAAACCGATACACTGTTGTTCGACGGCACATTGTGGACCGATGATGAAATGATCCGTACACAGACGGGTGTAAAAACCGGTCGTCGCATGGGCCACGTGCCAGTTTCAGGCCGTGACGGAACGATGGCACAGTTGCAAACACTTGGCGCAAAGCAAAGGATATTTGTGCATCTCAACAACACCAATCCATTGCTCATCGATAATTCTGCTGAACAAATCACGGCGCAGGAACAAGGTTGGGTTGTTGCTTACGATGGAATGGAAATCATTCCGTGAACAAGATGTTGTCGCCCGGAGAATTGGAAGCCAAGTTGCGTGCCATTGGCGATGCGCGCTATCACAACAAGCACCCTTTCCATAAATTGATGAACAGTGGAAAATTGAGCAAGGGTCAATTGCAGGCCTGGTCGCTCAATCGCTATTACTATCAGTCAATGATCCCGGTGAAAGATTCGGTCATTCTCTCGCGCATGGAAGAAGCGAGCATGCGTCGCGTCTGGCGGCAGCGCATCATCGATCACGATGGCGACAGCGACGACAAGGGCGGCATTGCCCGCTGGATCGCTCTGACAGATGGCTTGGGGCTCGAACGCAGTTTTGTCACCAGCGGCAAGGGCATTTTGCCAGCTTCACGTTTTGCGGTAGATGCCTACGTGAATTTCGTGCGTGTCAAACCGATGCTCGAAGCCATCGCCTCGTCCCTCACCGAAATGTTTTCGCCCCAGACCATTGGCGAGCGCGTACATGGCATGTTGGCGCATTATGATTTTCTCGACGAAAAGATCCTCAGCTATTTCGAAAAGCGCCTGACGCAAGCCCCGCGCGATGCGGATTTTGCATTGGACTACGTGAAGCAAAACGCCCACACGCCGGAGCAACAGCAAGCGGTTTGCGATGCCCTGTCTTTCAAATGTGATGTCTTGTGGGCGCAACTTGATGCGCTGAACCATGCTTACGTCACACCTGCAACGCCGCCACCCGGCGCATTTGTACCGGAGATCGCATGAACCCCCGCCTGCCCCGCGGTGTGAGACTGCGCAATGATGTTATCCGCAATCGTTGGGTTTTGTTGGCACCAGAGCGGATATTCGAAGTGGATAATGTCGGCGTTGAGATTCTGAAACGCTGCGACGGACGTTCGCTCGACCAATTGCTTGCCGATCTTGCAGCGGCGTTTTCTGCAACACCAGACGACATTCGGAGCGATGTGACAAGTTTTCTGAATGACTTTGCACAAAAGCGAGTACTGGATCTGGCATGAACATCGCCCCTCCTATCGGATTGCTGGCAGAATTGACGCATCGTTGCCCGTTGCAGTGTGCCTATTGCTCGAACCCCATCAATCTTGATCGCAAAACCGCTGAACTCACGACAGAGGAATGGAAGCGGGTTTTCACACAGGCCAATGATTTGGGAGTTTTACAGCTGCATCTCTCAGGCGGAGAACCCGCGGCGCGAAATGATCTCGAAGACATCGTCGCGCATTGTGCCAAGCTCGAACTTTACACCAATCTCATCACATCCGGCGTTCTGCTCAATGACGATCGCCTGAAGGCCTTGAGCGATGCTGGTCTCGATCATGTGCAATTGTCGTTGCAGGATGTTGATCAGTTGAATGCCGATCATATCGCCGGTTTCAAGGGGGGGCATGCCAAGAAAATGGCTTTGGGAACCGCCGTCGTAAAGCTGGGCCTGCCCCTCACGGTCAATGCCGTCATTCATCGCCATAACATCGACTCCGTAGAATCCATGGTGCGACTGGCCATTGATATGGGTGCGCGGCGGGTAGAGATTGCCCATGTGCAGTATTACGGCTGGGCCTTGAAAAACCGCTCGCATCTGATGCCAACGCGTGAACAGGCCGTCGCTTCGGATCAACAGATCAAGGCATTGCGCAATGATCTGCGCGGCCAAATTGTTATTGATAACGTCATCCCCGATTACTTCGCACGTGTGCCGAAGCCCTGCATGGGTGGCTGGGGTTCGCGGGTTTTGAATGTCGCCCCATCCGGCAAAGTCTTGCCATGCCATGCGGCTGAAACCATTCGGGGCCTCGAGTTCTGGTCGGTCAAAGACCGCTCGCTGTCTGATGTGTGGCTGCATTCGCCTGCCTTCAACGCCTATCGCGGCGATGATTGGATGGAAGGGCCTTGTATAACTTGCGACAAAAAGTCGACCTGCAAGGCGGGCTGTCGCTGTCAGGCGCTGGCGCTGGCTGGCAATGCTGCGGCTGCCGATCCTGTCTGTGAACTCTCGCCGTTTCATGCAGGGCTGGACGGCATTGCCAATGCGATGAGTACAGCGCCAATGCTGCCGCGACGCATCAGTGCTTGACACTTGCAGTGCTTCACTCGAAAATTCCCGCCCAGGCTGGTAGCGTGAAACAATGTTGTCCTCCGAAAATCTGACTGTTGATAACGTGTCCTATGCTTTTGGTACGCGTGAGGTTTTGCATGATGTTTCATTTGCGGTACCAAAAGGCTGCGTTACTTTGTTGCTTGGCCCAAATGGTGCGGGCAAGACCACGCTCTTTTCCCTGATTGCGGGTTTGTTGTCACCACAGGCGGGCAGTATTGTCCTTCCACAATCTGGCAAAGCCAGTGTCTCAATTGTATTCCAGCAACCCGCTCTTGATCTCGATCTCACGGTGCAACAAAACTTCACCTATCATGCGGGTCTATATGGACTGACAGGTCGAGAAACCGAGTTGCGTCTTCAACCTCTTCTGCAACAACTTCATCTTGAAGATCGACGGCACGAAAAGGTGCGTAACCTGAATGGCGGTCATCGTCGGCGGGTCGAAATCATCAGGGCACTCTTGACCAACCCGGCGCTCATTCTTCTGGACGAACCAACAGCAGGCCTCGACCCGCCGACCCGCAAGGCACTTGTGGAATTTCTTCACAAAATTGTAAAGACCCGGAATATCGGTGTTCTATGGGCAACTCACCTGACTGATGAAGCAGCCGCAGACGACAATGTTATCGTTCTGCACAAAGGTAAAATTTGCTGCCACGGCAAGCTGGGAAATGTGCTCCAAGAGACTGGAACGTCCCATCTAGATGATGCATTTCATCAACTGACAACAGGTGTCGTAACATGACGCTGACACATGCATATCGCGCGCTGATGGCCATTATTCGCCGCGAGTTCTGGCGCTTTTTGCAACAGCGCGGCCGCTTTGTTTCCGCCCTTGTCAGGCCCTTGCTTTGGCTCATCGTATTTGCGGCAGGTTTCAGATCAGTCCTCGGTGTGTCAATCATTCCGCCCTACAAAACCTATGTCACCTATGAGACTTACGTTCTTCCAGGTTTGCTCGGTATGGTCTTGCTGTTCGCCGGCATGCAGGCGTCACTCTCGATGGTCTATGACCGTGAAGTTGGTTCCATGCGTGTTTTGCTGACCAGTCCACTCCCACGATGGTTTGCACTTTTGTCAAAACTGTTTGCGGGAACACTGGTTGCCGTCTTGCAAGCTTTTGCCCTGTTGATCATTGCGCGGCTCTACGGGGTGAGCTTTCCCTGGCAGGGGTTCATAACAGTGTTGCCGGCGCTTCTATTGGTTGGCCTGGCACTGGGCGCAGTCGGGCTTCTACTGTCTTCGCTCATCCAACAACTGGAAAATTTTGCGGGCGTCATGAACTTCGTGATTTTTCCCTTGTTCTTTCTCTCGTCAGCACTTTATCCATTGTGGCGCATGAAAGAGGCAAGTTCCTGGCTCTATTGGGCCTGCGCGATAAACCCGTTCAGCCATGGCGTGGAACTCATCAGGTTTGCACTTTACGGAAAGTTCAACGGAATGGCATTGGCCATCACACTTGCCACGCTTGGCATTTTTATGGTCGCCGCCATCATCAGCTACGATCCTCGCGCTGCTCTGGTGAAAAGACAGGTGGCATAGCCGCACAGACGTTAGCGTTGCGCCGGATCCGCAAAATACTGCAACGAGCGTCTCAAATCATCAGCCTGATAACCCCGTCCAATCACGACAATCATATTTTCGTCGCTTTGCTGTCCGTCTGATTGTTCCGGCAAAATTTCCGGCGATTGTACAATCTTCCGCACTGTCTGCACAAGCAACCGTCCAGCAGGCGTTTTCACCACGCCTTTGACACGCAACACATCATTGCCCCGCGCGTGCAACAGTGCCGACAACCAGACGCTGAAAGCCGTCCAGTCAATCGTCTCATCTATTATAAGTCTGGACGGAAAAATCGGGGGCAGATCAGCATTTGCCAACAGTTCGCCGAGGTGTTCAGGTTTAGCTTGGTCAAAAGCAGGCAAGGATACTTCCGTTCCTTTCACTGCACCAAACATCTCCGCTCCAGGGGTGAGCGCCCGCAAAGTCGCAAGCAATTTTTCCAGATCGGAGCCTGTCGTCTCATCAAGCTTGGTGATTATCATGCGATCAGCAATTTCAATCTGCCGCCGCCCCAAGGGTTCGCTGCGCAATTGACTGAGGCCATGCAATGCATCAACGGTGACCAGAATTTCACTGACGATGATGTGATGCACCAAGATCGGATCATTGCGAATGGCATCGACGATAGGTGCTGGATCAGCCAGACCACTGGTTTCAAGTATGATTTGTTGCAAACGCTCACCTGAAGAAGCTTGCTTGCTGCGATCATCACAAATCTTGCGCAGCAGCGAAATCAAATCTGCCTTGCCGACGCAACAGGCACAGCCTCCCGCCAAAACTGACAGCATGGAGGCCCCCTGTAGCAGCGCATCGTCAACCGGCGTTTCGGCCGCTTCATTGACGATCACGTAAGCGCCTTGGAACACTCCAGCATGCAGTTGATGCCGCAGCCACGTGGTTTTACCGGAACCCAGAAAACCGCCCAACACTGTGAGACGTATACGAAACTCGGCCAAGTCAATCAGCCTTGTCAGATACGCCAAGGAAGCGCGGGTCCAGGGGATCAACGGCGCGGCCAGTCCACCGCTCCGCAGTCACCCATACTTCAGTCAAATCACGCGCAATTGCCTGATTGCCAAATTGGTTTGAAATCTGGATTCCCGGCACCAAACCACCGTCGTGCGCTTTCAAGCCATAGGCCGACAACACCTTCTGAAGAACTTGCGCACGGCGAAAACGCGATCGCAATCTATCCGTGATAATGGCGGCACCAGCCTCAGTCCAATGCCCGGGAGCGGCAGGATATCCACAGGCTGAACACATGACATTATACCTTCCCGGTGACTATCGTAGTCAGCATGTTAACAGCCGAGAGCTTGGCAAAACTAAACTTAGGCTTCACGTTTCAGGTTATCAGCACCGCCGGCAGCCTTGGGCAATTGGATAGTCAAGCCTTACTGAATTTGCATGGAGAGCGAAAGTTTCATGAGCAACCGTTCGTTAAACCGGAAGCAGCTCAATTGCTGCAACGCGGCAAATCGAAAATAACCCGTAACCAAAAGAATTTATTACAGAAAATGGTGCGCGGTACAGGGATCGAACCTGTGACCCCTACCATGTCAAGGTAGTGCTCTACCGCTGAGCTAACCGCGCACGATCTTTGCGATGCGCGCTGTATAGTGTGTGAATTTCCGCAAAGCAAGAAACATAAATCGTGCCTAGCTCAACCGTGTCCTATCACCGATAAAGCCAAAAGAGCTGCATGTTTTCAGCGCTTTGTTGTCGATGCTCCAAAATTGAAATTGTGTGACTTTGTAGCTCACCGACTGAAAATTTGGGAAATCTCTTGTTCAAAGCTTCAAAATTCTTATCGCCGCATTTGGGGGATTTTCGAGAACAATGACACACCGCAAAAGACGAACAAGAACAGAACAAATACTCTTCTTCCGCCAAGTTTCCGCCAAGTTCCGCCAAGCCTGGCAGAAGAAGTTTGGAAGATTTTTTGAAAAGGGGTCACCGCTTATTTTCCTGCTACGCGTCACTGATTGAGAACAAAACTAAAGATGCTGTATTGCTTTGCCCAACAAGAAGTAAGATTTAAATCACCCTGCAGTTCCTACGAATTCTGGGTTTCTCCAATTGCTGATTTTAACGCCTTAAGTCTATCATATGTCGAAGGCAATTCAGCTCGTCAGGCTCATAACCTGAAGGTCGATAGCTTTCAGAAGTCAATTTAGAAACGCGGGAAATCGAAGGTATTGGAGTGACAATCCGGAGCGCAAGCTCTTCAGGTTTTAAACCTGAGATACCCGGATATTCGCAGTGCTACGATGGCATTGGTCGAGGAAATGGCATCTCAATTTAGTCAAATTTGCCCGCAACTTCTTCCCTTATCAATGCTGATTGTGTGCATTTGCTGTGATCGCGATGCCTAAATCGCGATCACAGTCAACTATCAGAACTGAGACGTCGAGTTGGCTCTCGTCTTCAGCGACCACTCTTTCAATTCGTCGATGTGATAGAAAATGCGTCCGCCATGTTTGCGAAAGCTTGGGCCTGTGCCCATCCA
>CAXTLE010000128.1:0-8276 GCA_964244855.1 uncultured Aestuariivirga sp.
CAACGACGCGACTTGGCTGGCACCGCGAGCAGACCTTGCATTTCGCAGGGTGCCTTCTGGTTTTGTGCTGGCGGCGAAAGCCGATATTGCGAGCGGAGGTGAGCCTTGGAAACTTGAGACGTCGATTACTTACCGGCGGGCGCAAAAAAACTACACCGCAAATGTTGCGATCGACCGGTTAGTACCGGCCAGTGTCGCCGATAATATTTACGCGCTATCGCAGTTCGCTCGATTGAATACGCCGTTGTCCGGCAATTTTCAGCTTGAGGCGGAAGAAAGCGGACAGCTTACCAAGCTCGACGGGCAAATCTTTGCAGCAGCAGGGCAAGTCAGTTTGCCGGAATATCTGGCCAAACCAATCTTGATTGATGAAGGTACACTGCGGGTCCGGCAAGCGGGCAACGGCAAGCCGTTTGAAATTTTAGAGTCCTCTCTCCTGATTGGGGGCTCGCGCGCCGATTTGTCGGGCACCGTGACACCGAACCGATCCAGTGATGGACGGGTTACGTCTTATGGCGTTGATCTGGCGGCAGCGAATGTTTCAGTCGATGCTCAGGGAACAGTGAAAGACCCGGTGTTTATTGATCGTGTTTCCTTCAAAGGCAGCTTTGGAGTGGAGAATCAGGTTGTAGACATTGAAGACCTGGTGGTTCAGGCGGGAACATCAGGCGTGCGTTTGCGTGGAAACATTGTTGGTGGTGAAGAGTCGCCGGGTATCACGGCGGCAGGGCGGTTGCGTGATGTTGATGCGGCATTGTTGAAAAAACTCTGGCCGCCGATATTGGCACCAAAGACACGCGGGTGGATCAACGAAAATGTAGTGTCCGGCACCATTGGCGAAGGTTTGTTTGAGATAAACTTTCCGCCGAATGTCTTGGCGAGGGCACAGCGGGACAAGGTATTGCCACCAAATGCTGTCAGTTTGACCTTCGATATGCGCAACGTCAATACGCGCTATTTCAAACAGTTGCCTTTGTTGCAGGGTGCCAGCGGCAACGCGGTATTGAAAGCCGGAACGTTTGGTCTTGATATCGACAAGGGCTTTGTGAAGTTGCCCTCAGATCGCACGCTGAACTTGGCGCAAGGTAGATTTGATGCAACGGATTTGCTCTCTGGCGCTGTGCCCGGATCGTTCCGGTTTGACATACAGGGTGGTGTGCCGGAGCTTATGGAATTTGCATCTCTGCCAGATTTAAATTTGCTGAAAGACGATTTGTCGAAACTTCCCAAGATCGAAGGCAAAGCGCGTGCTGTCGTGAACTTGAAACTGCCCTTGATCAAGGATGTGCCTCGGGACCGGGTGACGATTACCCAGGAAGTAAGCTTGTCTGATGCGTCAGTCAAAAATATTTTGCCTTCGATTGATTTGACTGACGGTGAGTTTGCAATTGAACTGACCAAGGACATGCTCGCGGTTTCGGGTCCGGCAAAATTGAATGGTGTTGCCGCAAAGATTGACTGGCGGAAACCCCGCAATGGTGGCGAGGCCAAGGTTGCTGTGGAAACCACGATGACGGAAAAAATGCGCGACAAGCTGGGCATCAAGCTGGGTGCCTATATGTCGGGTGATGTGCCGGTGAAGCTGGCCATTGAAGGGATGTCAAAAGACAGCAAGCGCATTGGCGTTGAGGCTGATCTTTCCGGCGTTGACATGCGCGTGGCGGCCGCGGGATTTTCGCGGGCGCCGACACGTGGAACCACAGCGACTTTCAATTATATTGACGATGCGAAGGTCGGACGCAAGATTGAGGACTTGCAAATTGACGGAAAAGGTCTTCGGGTGCGCGGCAACATCAGCATGAGTGAAAGCAATGCGTTGCGTGTGATTGATCTGGATGAAATTCGCTTGAGTGAGGACGATGTGTTTGCGGTGCGGATGGAGCCTTCTGACGGCGAGACGAAGCTGACGATCTCCGGCAATTCGTTTGACGCGCGTCCTTATATCAAGAACCTGATTTCACCTGCGAAGTCTGCGGGTGGCGGATCTTCCGAAGGACCGAAGAGCGGAGACTTTATTGTTAACGCGCGCTTTAAAACTGTGACGGCGCATCGGGGTGAAGAAATCAGGGATGTTGTAGGAACTTTTGAATCGACGGCGGGCAAAATTACAACGGCGGAAATCACAGGCAATTTTCTCAGCGGATTTCCGATCAATATTTCTTTGAAGCCTGTGCCAGGCGGGCGTGAATTGAATGTGACCAGTACGGATGGCGGTTCAGCTTTGCGGGCTGCGAATTTCTATTCGAAGGTCGCGGGCGGCTCGCTGCAGTTTCAAGCGCTGATGGCCAATGCGCCGGGTTCACCCATTCGCAAAGGTGAACTGCTGATGCGGAAATTTGACGTGCGCAACGAAGCCACACTGGCGGAATTGGACAGCCGAGGGCGCCCGAAGCGATCTGGCCCGCGTGTGGACGGGATGGCGTTCAAGAAACTGCGGATGCCGTTTACGACAGACGCCAAATTCGTGCGGCTTTGCGGCATTGAGTTGAAGGGCAACGACCTGGGCTTTGTCGCAAAGGGTGTGGTGCGGAAAGCCGATGGCGCTATTGACGTGACTGGAACGATGGTTCCCGCTCAAGGCATCAATGGATTTTTGAATGATGTGCCGCTGTTGGGTGTTATTCTCGGCGGGGGCAAAGGTGAGGGCATATTCGCGATCACGTTTGCGATGGGCGGGACGATTTCCAAACCAAAGACGCAAGTGAACCCGCTGTCGATGTTGGCACCCGGGATGTTCCGCAAGATTTTTGAGTTTCAGGGTAGCTGCGGTTAGGACCGTTCAGCTTGCTGTCACCAATACGTGACGCTTCTTGCCCATTGAAAGTTTTACGGGTGCGGTGACTTGTTGTTTGTCGTCGGCCACAGTCTCATCATTCACCTTGATGCCGCCGCCCTGGATGGCGCGCTTTGCTTCGCCGTTGGATTTGGCGAAGCCTGCTGCGATGATGGCTTCGATGATACCGCAGGGCAGGGTGAGTGAAATCGTTGGCAGGCCTTCGGCGCTGGCACCTTCTTCGAAAGTTTTGCGGGCGGTTTCGGCGGCATTGGTTGCGGCGTCAGTGCCGTGCAAGAGGGCGGTGGCGGCGTTGGCGAGAGTCTTTTTCGCTTCATTGATTTCGGCGCCGCCGAGGGCTTCGAGTTTTGAGATTTCTTCCAGTGGCAACGTTGTGAAAAGTTTGAGGAAGCGGCCCACGTCAGCGTCTTCGGTGTTGCGCCAGAATTGCCAGTAATCATAGGGGCTGCGGGCGTCGGCGTTGAGCCAGACGGCACCGCTTGCGGTTTTGCCCATTTTGGCACCGGAAGCCAGAGTGATAAGGGGCGATGTCAAGGCATAGAGTTGATGCGTACCCATACGGCGGCCGAGGTCGATGCCGTTGACGATGTTGCCCCACTGGTCAGAGCCGCCCATTTGCAGATTGCAGCCGTAGCGCTTGGCCAGTTCGGCAAAGTCGTAGGCCTGTAGAACCATATAGTTGAATTCGATAAATGAGAGTTCCTGCTCACGTTCCAGCCGCATTTTCACGGAGTCCATGGCCAGCATGCGGTTAACGCTGAAGTGCTTGCCAACATCACGCAACATGTCGATGTAGTTCAGTTTGGTGAGCCATTCGGCATTGTCGACCATTTTGGAATCGGAGCCTGTGTGACCAAATTTCAGGAACCTGGAAAAAACTTGCTGAATGCCGCGCTTGTTGTCTTCAATATCACCGAGCGATAAAATCTTGCGGCTTTCATCGCGGCCTGATGGATCACCCACGCGGGTGGTGCCGCCACCCATGAGAACGATGGGTTTGTTGCCCGTCTGTTGCAGCCAGTGAAGCAGCATGATTTGTACAAGCGAGCCCACGTGCAGCGATGGCGCCGTGCAGTCAAAACCGATATAGGCTGTCACATCGCGCTTGGCCGCAAGGGCGTCCAGCCCGGCAAAATCCGAACATTGGTGGATATATCCACGAGAAGCTAGAATATTCAGGAATTCGGAAGAATGGCGTGTCATGATAACCGCTCTTAAAGACAGGATTGAAACGTGTCAAAACCCTTGACCGCTCTTGGTTTGATGAGCGGCACTTCGCTGGATGGAATAGATGTGGCATTGCTGGTGACGGACGGGGAAACTGTCTCGTCGCGCGGGCCTGCGATGACTTTGAATTATGATGATACGCAGCGCAGTTTGCTGAAGCGGGCGCTGGCGGATGCCGCTGGTCTGACAGACCGGATGGCGCGACCAGGAACTTTGGCGCAGATCGAAACGCATCTGACGCGCTGGCATTTCGAGGCTGTGCAGAAATTCTGCAAACGTTTTGATGTGGCGTTGGACCGGGTCGATGTGATCGGGTTTCATGGCCAGACAGTTGTTCATAGGCCTGAGATTGGTCTAACGGTGCAGCTTGGCGATGGACCAGAACTGGCGCGGCTCAGTGGTGTGCCTGTGGTTTACGATATGCGGGCCAATGACATGGTGCATGGCGGGCAGGGTGCGCCGCTGGTCCCGGTTTATCATCGCGCGGTGGTTTCTGCGTTGCCGGAACGACCCGTGGCCATTGTGAACATTGGCGGCGTGGCCAATGTGACCTGGATTGGTGCTGATGCTTCGCTGGTGGCTTTCGATACGGGGCCGGGAAATGCGCTGCTCGACGATTGGATGAAGCGGCACACTGGGACCAGTCGCGATGAAGGTGGTGCCATGGGGCTGGTGGGCACTGTAGATGAAGCGACGGTTGCGCAGTTTTTGGGTGATGGATTTTTTGAGAAGTCGTTGCCGAAATCGCTGGACCGGGATTCGTTTGCGGGGATTACACTTGATGGCTTGAGTGTGGCCGATGGTGCGGCCACACTTGTGGCGGTGACGACGCGGGCGATTGCCGTTTCTGAATCATTAATGCCGGAGGATCCGAAGGCATGGATCATCTGCGGCGGCGGGCGGCATAATCTGGCGATGATGCGGGGCCTGGAAAAACTATTGGATAAGGTGCAGACGGCTGAACAGTTGGGATTGGATGGGGATGCGGTTGAGGCCGAGGCTTGGGCGTTTTTGGCTGTGCGCAGTTTGCGTGGGTTGCCGTTGACCTATCCGGGGACGACGGGTGTGCGGGAGGCTGTGACGGGTGGGGTATTGGTTCGTCCGTAGACGGAGCAGTTTCCCCTCATCCGCCCTGTCGGGCACCTTCTCCCGTTGGAAGAAACGGGAGAAGGCTCGTCGTTGTAGCCTTCTCCCGCCTCTGTTGGCGGGAGAAGGTGGCCGAAGGCCGGATGAGGGCACTGCTATGCGGTGTTGAGGCCAATGTATCTCAACGCCCTACCGTCAATGATGACCAGTGACACACCAATAATCAGTGCACCGACTATTTCGTTGGTGGACAGGGTTTCATTCAAGAACAGATATCCCAATGCGATCGCCGATACTGGCACCAGCATGGTGACCAGTGACACGAAGGATGGTCCGGCTCTCGCAATGATGCGAAAGAACAGCAGATAGGCAAGCGAGGTGGCGAGCGCTGCCAAGGCTATGAGTGCCGCCCAGGTTTTTGTCGAGGCTTGTGCATAAAGATTGAGGTCTTGGGTTGGCAGCACGATTGCGGCCATGATCAAGGTGGAAATTGAAAGCTGGCACGTGGCGATGGTGAGCGGTGGAATACCCCCTAGCATTTTCTTCGACCATGGGGCGGAGAGGCCGTAAAATGCTGAACCGCCCATGACGGCCAGAATGCCAAAGCTTTGGTCGCCGAGATTTTTGAAGTCGGCACCTTGCAGTATGATCACACCTGCGAGGCCGACAAGGAGGGCGATGGTTTTGCGGAGCGTGATGGCTTCATAGGCTGCCAGTGCCATGAAGATTGCGGCGAACATCGGCGTGGTGGCGTTGATCACGGAAGCCAAGCCGCTGGCGATGTGGTGTTGGCCCCAGGAGATCAGCGTGAAGGGAATGACGTTGTTCATGATCGACATGCCGGCACAGGCGATCCAGGATTTGGCGTCGACAGGCAGTTTGCCGATGAGGATAAAGTGGATTGGCAAAAGTATTGCCGAGGCCATGGCGACGCGGGCCAGTACGATGAGCAAGGCAGGCAGTTCTTTCACGGCCACGCCAATAAACATGAAAGAGCCGCCCCAGATTGCAGCAAGGGCGACGAGGAGGGCCCAGGATTGGGCGTCGGCGGGGGTGGGGGATTTGGTCATGGGGGTGGTGTAGGCTGGTGCTGGGTGTGGGGCCACCCGAAAAATGGTTTGAGAGTTGTGGCGGTGGGCGAAGGGACCTCATCCGGCCTTCGTCCACCTTCCCCAAAGGGGACAGACTCGTGGATAGTCCTCCTTTGAACTTTGACAATTTAGGGAGGTCTATCAGCGAGTCGCTTCTCCTCTGGAGAAGCTGCCCGAAGGGCTGATGAGGTCTCTTCCCTAGACTTCCCGCGTCATCCGCTTGTCGAGATAGTCCGCGCAAATCTTCGTCAGGTCTTCGATCTTGTCCTGGAAGAAGTGGTTGGCATTTGGAATCACCTTATGTTCGATGGCGATGCCTTTTTGGGTTTTGAGTTTTGAGACAAGGCTGTGGACCGCTTCGGGCGACGTGACTGTGTCCTTGTCGCCGTTCACGAACAGGCCGGATGCCGGGCAGGGGGCGAGAAAGGAGAAGTCGTAGTGTTTGGCCAAAGGGGCAATCGAGATGAAACCCGTGATTTCCGGGCGGCGCATGAGAAGTTGCATGGAAATCCAGGCGCCGAAGGAAATGCCGGCAATCCAGCAGATTTTCGATTCCTTGTTGAGGGCTTGCAGCCAGTCGAGGGCTGATGCGGCGTCGGACAATTCGCCTGCACCATTGTCAAACATGCCCTGGCTGCGGCCGACGCCGCGGAAGTTGAAGCGCAGCACGGAGAAGCCGCGGGTCTGGAACATGCCGTAGAGCGAATGCACAATCGGGTTGTTCATGGTGCCGCCGAAGGTGGGGTGCGGATGCAGGATGAGGGCAATCGGCGCGCCGGAGGCTTTGGCCTGATGATAGCGCGCTTCGATGCGGCCTGCAGGTCCGTTAAAAATCACTTCTGGCATGGGGCGTCCTTCGGATGGAGCGCAGAGTCTTTATATTTGACTCCGCTAGTCGGAATTATTATATCCCTCCTTAGAATAGTTCCAAGGTGAGATGCTTTTTCTGAAGTGGCGTTTAACACGCCACGGGGGGCAAAAAGCAAGCTTTTCGTTCGTTCCAACAGGGCATTGTCCAATGAAAATGAGCACAAAGGGCCGTTACGCCGTGATGGCCATGATTGATATTGGTCAACATGGGGCTTTGCGCCCGGTGTCCCTCAATGAAATTGCCGAGCGTCAGGACATCAGCCAGGAATATCTGGAGCAGTTGTTCGGGCGCCTGCGCCGGGCTGGCCTGGTGGACAGTACGCGGGGGCCGGGTGGTGGCTATCAACTGTCGCGGCCCGCTTCCGACATTGCTTTGTCCGATGTGATTCAAGCGGCGGATGAGCCTTTGAGGGTTACGCGCTGCGAGGGTGATGGGGTAGAAGGTTGTGTGAAAGGTGAGCAGTGTTGTGCCCATGACTTGTGGTCGTCTCTCGGGCGGCAGATGATGTATTTTCTGGAATCGATCACGCTGGAAGATGTGGTGGAGAAGCGCAACCTCGCTTTGGCTGCTTCGATCAAGCAGGCGAAAGATCGGCATGTGACGGGGATGGTGCGGTGAGAGTTTATCTCGATCATAACGCCACGAGTCCGCTGCGGCCTGAAGTCAAGGCGGCGATGCTGGCGGCTATGGATGTGCATGGCAACGCTTCGTCGATTCATGATGAGGGGCGGCGGGCGCGAAAAGTTATGGATGATGCGCGGGAAACCTTGGCCTTTGCGCTGGGTTGTTTGCCGCAGATGATGACGTTTACCAGTGGCGGTACCGAGGCGAATAATTTCGCGCTGCGCGGCGTGGGCGCTGAAGTGATCTTGATTTCCGCAGTCGAGCATCCTTCGGTGCTGGCGGCGGCGAAGGCATCGGGGAAGTTGGTAGAGCTGATCCCGGTTGATGAATTTGGCCGCGTGAAAATTGACGCTTTGACCGCGATGTTGGGGCGGCCCAATACGCTGGTGTCGGTGATGCTTGCGAATAATGAAACCGGCGCTGTGCAGCCCATCGCTGATGTGATGGAGGTTGCGCACAAGGCCGGGGCTTTGTTGCATGTTGATGCGGTGCAGGCTTTTGGTAAGCGGCCTGTGAATTTCGGAATTCTAGGTTGTGACATGATGACGGTTGCTGCGCACAAGGTGGGTGGCCCGGTTGGCAT
>CAXTLE010000129.1:0-8248 GCA_964244855.1 uncultured Aestuariivirga sp.
AGTGCTGACAGCGGGTGTCACATACCTGGAACAAAAGCTGGCGGATATGCTGGCGTCACATGCCAAACTGGCAGCGGAATGAGGGAAAAGTCGACCATGCGGAATATTGTTATCGTTACAGCTTTTGCGGCCAGTCTTATGGCGAACACCATGTATGTGGCGGCAGCCGAAAATGAGGTCGTGGCAACGCCTGCCGTAGCCGCAGGTGCACCGACGATTTCTGTGATGGTGGCAGAGAAAAAGAAAATTGCCGAGGAATTGGTGGTGACTGGCAGCTTCGCAGCAGGTGCCAATGTCCTGGTTGCGCCTCTGGTCAGTGGCTATGCGGTTGTCGATATCAAAGCTGAAGAGGGTGACTCAGTAAGGGAAGGGCAGGTTCTCGCTCGTCTCGATTCCAATGACGTAGATATTCAACTCGCGCAAAACACCGCGAGCCTTGCTCGTAACGATGCTGCTGTTCTACAAGCAAAAAACCAGATCGAACAAGCACAGATCGGCAAGGAACGGGCGCAATCGGATTTGAACCGGACGAAAAAACTGCGCTCGACAGGCGTCAGTACAGTTGAGCAGTTTGATCAACGTCAGGCGAGTTATGACACAGCTGCGGCCCAGTATGATGCAGCAGAACTCAGTCTCGTCGCTGCGGAAGCTGATCGTCAGGTCATCGAGGCCTCGCGCAAGGAAATGGAACTGCGCAAGAGTCGTACTGAATTGAAGGCTCCCGTTGATGGCTATATCAGCAGCCGCTTGGTGGAGTATGGTACGATTTCGAGTTCAGCTGGTGGCGCAATGTTCAACATTGTCGCCAAGAACCAGGTGAAGCTTGTGGCGGAAGTACCGGAGTCGGATTTGCCGAAAGTCAAGGTTGGCCAAAAGGCCAGTATTGCCGTTAATGGTTATGACAAGGCGCTGGTGGGTGATGTTTCGCTGATCTCGCCGGAAGTTGATCCCGCCACGCGCATGGGCAAGGCCCATATCAAGTTGGCGGTGGGCGTTCGCGTTCCCTTGGGTGCATTCGGTCGCGCCACCATTTCGCTGGCGGCGGGCGAAGGCGTGGCCCTGCCATTGACGGCGGTGACGTTCGGCGAAGACGGACCGACAGTGCAGATTGTGAAAGACGGGAAAGTGCAGGTGCGCAAGGTCATCACTGGACTTGTCAGCACCACCGAAATTGAAATTACCGATGGCGTGGCACCGGGGGAAACCTTTGTGGCGCGTGCCGGCAGCTTCGTGCGCCAGGGCGACGTGGTGAACCCTGTTGTGGTGACGCGCGCAGAATAAAGGATAGAGCATGAATTGGAATTTCTCGGCTTGGTCGATACGAAACCCGGTGGGCCCCGTGCTTTTGTTTGCGGTGCTGCTGCTCATGGGCATACAGGCGTTTAACGCGCTGCCGATTACGCAGTTTCCGAATATTGACGTGCCCGTCATTGCCGTGAGTGTAGGACAATCTGGTGCCGCTCCTGTTGAACTTGAATCACAGGTGACGAAGCGCATCGAAGATGCAGTTTCAGGGATTACCGGAATCAAGAATATCACGTCGACGATGTCAGACGGAAATTCAGTAACGGCGATTGAATTCCGTCTCGAGGTTCCGACGGCGCAGGCGTTGGAAGATGTGAAGGACGCTGTCGCCAAGGTGCGCTCGTCTCTGCCGGGCGGCATTGATGAGCCGATCGTGCAGAAAATCGACGTCGAAGGCCAGTCGATCCAGACCTATGCCGTAAAGGCCCCCGGCATGACGCTGGAGCAGCTGTCGTGGTATGTCGACGATGTCGTGAAGCGTCAGGTGCAGGGCTTGGCGGGTGTTGGCCGCGTGGACCGTTACGGCGGGGCCAACCGTGAAATCCGGGTCGATCTTGATCCCGGCAAAATGCAGTCGCTGGGTGTGACTGCGGCCTATATCAATTCGCAACTGAGTGCCATCAATGCTGATTCCGGCGCTGGCAAAAGCACTGTGGGTGGTACCGAACAGGCGATCCGCACATTGGGTGGTGCGCGTGATCTGGAAGCGTTGAAGGATATCACAATTCCGCTGCCGGGCAGCCAGCAGGTGAAGTTGCGTGATCTGGCAACGGTTACTGACGGCACCGAGGAGCCAAAGTCATTTGCGCGCTTCAACGGTGAAACCGTGGTCACTTTCTCGGTGTTCCGGGCCAAGGGTGCAAGTTCTGTCGACGTTGGAAACCGGGTTGCAGCTAAAGTCGCTGATCTCGACAAGGCCAATGATGCCGTGAGCTTTGCCATGGTCGATGATACGGTGTTCTCGATTTACGGCAATTATATCGCAGCCATGGAAGGCCTGATTGAAGGGGCCATTCTCGCCATCATTGTGGTGATGCTTTTCCTGCGCGACTGGCGTGCCACTTTGATCTCCGCTGTATCATTACCGCTTTCAGCGATACCTACATTCTGGGCCATGTCGATGTTGGGCTTCTCGCTCAATCTCGTGTCGTTCCTTGGCATCACATTGGCTACGGGTATTCTCGTTGACGATGCCATTGTGGAAATTGAAAACATCGCGCGGCACATGCGCATGGGCAAATCCGCCTATCGTGCCGCGATGGACGCTGCCGATGAAATTGGCCTCGCCGTGATTGCAATCACGTTCACCATCGTGGCGGTGTTCGTGCCAGTGTCTTTCATGGGCGGCATCGTCGGACAATATTTCAAACAATTCGGCATGACAGTGGCTGTGGCTGTATTGTTCTCGCTGCTGGTGGCGCGCTTGATCACGCCGATGCTGGCGGCCTATTTCATGCGTTCGCATGGGCATGAAGAGGAATTGTCGGGTCCGATTTTGCGGGCCTATGTCAAAGTTCTGAAGGTCTTGAACTCGTCAGTGAGCATCCAACCGTTGCGCAAATATAGTGGATTCTTGGTGAGACTTTGGTTTTCACTTGCAATGCTGGTTTTGGTGCCAATCGTTTTGACCACACTGTACTTTGTACTACCGAATGTCTTCTTCTTGCAGGGTCTTCAGACATTCATCTCTACTTGGAACCCCAGCAAGGTATATTTGGCCGCAACAATTTGTATAGTGCTAGTCATCGCGCTTTTTTGTTTAGCGTTTTTTGGACACGGAAAAATTTGGAGATTGCCTGACCAAGCCCATGATGTGGCGGGAGGACAAAAGACGTTGCGTGTGGTGACCCCTCGGGTCATGAGTTACACAACAGTACTTTTGGCTGTCCTTATTTTGATGGCCTCAATTGCCTTGATACCGCGTTTACCAACCGGTTTCATTCCACGTGGCGATGAATCGCGCTTTGTGCTTGGTGTTGAATTGCCGCCGGGTTCGCGGCTGGAGGAAACACTCAAAGTTACCGAAGGCATGGCTGCGACCATTCGCAAGAACAAGGACGTCAGTCATGTGTTCGTGCTTGGTGGTGCGTCTCCTACGGGCAGCCAGGAATCGCGTTATGCTTCGATTTTTGTGAATTTGAACAAGCGTGATCACAGCCTTTTTGCGGGCATTGGCAATGCTTTCATTGGTGGGTTCAACAAAATCAGTCCGGTTGATATTCCACGCATTCACACCAACGGCCGCGAGACGCCGCAGTGGGATGTGGAAAATGCCGTGTTGCCACAACTCGCGGATTTGCCAGACTTGCGCTGGTACAAGGTGACGGACCGCGGCACCCGCGAAATTGAATTCAACATGCTGTCGAATGATCCGCAAGCTTTGGCCAAATCCTTGGGAGAGCTTGAGGCGGCGCTCCGGAAAGAAAAGATACTGCGGTCTGTGATGGGCGTTGGTGCGCTGGAACGGCCGGAAGTCAAAATTGTTCCGCGTACGGACGAAGCTGCGAAGCTTGGCATTACCGCTTCGCAGATTTCGCAAGCCGTGCGCGTGGCGATGATTGGTGACTTTGATCCGCTATTGGCGAAGTTCAACGCGGGAGACCGATTGTTGCCGATCCGCGTGCAAACGCCAGAATCCGCACGGACGAATTTCAGCGACATCACCAACCTGCGCCTCACGACAAGTGCCGGTCAAAACGTGCCCCTCTCATCAGTTGCAGATGTAACTTTCAGTCAGGGGCCAAGTTCGATCAAGCGTTTGAACCGCCAACGTCAGGCCACGATTGGTGCAGACATTGTACCGGGCAATGAACTTGGCGACGCAACGACCCGCATCAACGACGTTGCGAAGTCATTGAACTTCCCGGCAAGTGTGAAAATCCAGGAAGGTGGCGATGCTGAAATCCAGGGCGATATCAACCGGGAGTTCATGAAGTCTGCCATTCTCGGCATCGTTCTGATGTTCGGCGTTTTGGTGTTGCTGCTCGGCAATATCTTCCAGCCCTTCGCCATTTTGCTGTCATTGCCGCTTTCGATTGGCGGTGTGGTGATTGCACTGTTGCTGAATGATCGCGCCTTCTCCATGCCCGTCATTATCGGCATGCTGATGTTGATCGGCATCGTCGCCAAAAATGGTATCATGCTCGTCGACTTCGCGGTGGAGCGGGTGCGCCATGGCATGACCCGCATTGATGCGATTGTGGACTCGGGGCGGAAACGTGCGCGACCAATCGTGATGACCACGCTTGCCATGGGGGCCGGCATGTTGCCGTCAGCACTTGGTATTGGCGAAGGCGGCGAGTTCCGTTCGCCAATGGCCATTGCGGTGATTGGTGGCTTGATTGCCGCAACCTTCCTCAGCCTGCTGTTCGTGCCATCATTTTACATCGTGATGGATGATCTGGCGCGCTTGACGCACTGGGTGTTCAGCCGCTTTGTGGGTGCAACAGATGAAGCTCCGGTTGCAGATATCGAAGCGCTGGCGAAACAACAGTCCATGACAGAAGTCGCGCTGGAGCAGTTGGCCGACAAGATCGATGCGGTTGAAGACCGGATCGCTGGTGGCAAGCGGCAGATGAAGGCGGCGGAGTAGTTTATGTAAGGTCCGACAATCCAGTCGCAATCCGCTCTAATCCCTTCAACAAATCCGCTTCACTCGTTGCAAACGACAGGCGAAGCGAATTTGGCGCACCAAACGCCGTGCCTGTAACCGTAGCCACGCCGTGCTTCTCCAGCAGCCAGTCGCAGAGTTCATCTACTGATCTATCTTCCAGAAAAGCGCTCGCATCCGGGAACGCATAAAACGTGCCGGGGATATCCGCGATTTTCACGCGGGGGATGCTGCGGAGTTTTGCGAGCACCAAATCTCTGCGATGCCGATATGCTTCGCGCATGGTGATGACGTCGTCGCGGGGGCCGTCGAGTGCGACAATTGCTGCGCGTTGTACGAAGGCATTGGCCCCTGCGGATATGATGCTCTGCATGCGCGCCATGGCTTGGGCGATGGGCAGCGGCGCTGCGGCATAACCCAGGCGCCAACCCGTCATGGCGAAGCCTTTTGAAAAGCCGTTGAGGGTAATCGTGCGCTCCAACATTCCGGGAAAGGTGCCGAAGGATGTGAGTTCACCGTCGAACAGAATATACTCGTAGATCTCGTCAGCCAAGACCAGCATGCGCGGGTTGGCGCGCACGATGTCTGCAATGGCTTCGAGTTCGGCTTTGGACCAGACTGCACCCGTGGGGTTGCAGGGGGAATTGACGATCAGCAATTTAGTCGCCGGTGTGATGGCGGCGGCGATGCGATCTGCCGGGACTTTGTAGTTTTCGGCCACGGTTGATTGCAGAACCACAGGCGTGCCGCCAGCAAAGCGTACGCTGGCTTCATAGGACACCCAATAGGGGGCGAGGATGATGACTTCATCACCGGGTCCGATGACGGAGAGTATCGCATTGTTGATGGCTTGCTTGACGCCGTTGGCGACGACAATTTGACTGGCAGCATAGTCAAGAGCATTCTCGCGCTTGAGCTTGCGGGAAATTGCGTCCTTGAGTTCGAGCGCGCCGGCCACAGGCGCGTAATGCGTGTGCCCGTGTTCGAGCGCATCTGCGGCGGCATCACGGATGTGTTTTGGTGTGTCGAAGTCAGGCTCACCCAGCGTCAATGCCACAACGTCATGACCCTTGGCGCGCAATTCCCTTGTGCGTTGGGACATGCGGATAATGGCACCTTCATCGGCTGAGGAGGCGCGGGACGACAGTGATTTTGCAGGATCGAAAGTTTTGCTCATGCGCCGTCCTATGCCAGCTTGGGCTTGCGGCGTCGAGGGCAGGGGGCTATTTCGGGAATATGAAAATGATTTGTGTTGTGTTGCTTTCGCTTGCCCTTCTGGGCTGTTCCCAAACTGATAACGGCGTTCGAATTTCCACCGATAAACCTGTGGCTCCTGCCGCGCCCGTGCAAAAAGCACGGGTTGAGCCGATTTTTTACAACGGCAAGACCTATCAACTGCGCATGGTACCAACTGCTGGCGACATTTACGACATGTCGGTTGAGGGCATGTCGGCTGGACAACAAAAGGACGCAGTGGCGGTTGCCACCTCTTCTCTTCGCTACTTTGCCTGTCCCGACGGCAAGACCGGAAAACTCACGAACCAACCACGTTATGCCGAGGCTTCGTGGAAAATGTCGGCAAGGTGCAGTTGAGGTTTTCCACCGCCAGTCTGAATCACTTCCCTTGATTGAACAAGCTGGGCTAAGGAGCGCCCAAGGGGAATGCGATGACAAGATTTTCGAAACTGGCCGTGTGCGTGATCGTGCTGCTGTTTGGTTTGCTGCAGCCGGGTTCGGCGCAGGAAACCGCTACGACACCGGCGGCATCTGTGACAGTGGCGACGCGTATTTTGCCGCCTTTTGTGATCGAAGCACCGAACGGATTTGAGGGTTTTTCAGCCGACCTCTGGACGGAGTTGGCCAAGCGCGTTGCCGTCACATTCACGTGGAAAAAGACAGAAAACGTCAAGGCCATTTTGGCTGCCGTTGAAAGTGGCGAAGCACAGGTTGGCATTGCGGCCATTTCCATTACGGCGGCACGGGAACAACAATTCGATTTTTCGCAGCCCATGTTCGAGAGCGGTTTGCAAGTCATGGTGTCGGCACAGAATGATGGCGGTTTTTCACTCCGGCAAATTCTGGGATATTTCACCCAAGGAGCCATGCCGTATTTGCTTGGCATTTTGTCGCTGTTGATTCTCGTTCCCGGCCACATCATGTGGTGGGCCGAACGCAGTCACGCAGAGTCATCGTTTTCGAAACACTACTTCCCGGGAATCTTTCAAGCCATGGGTTGGGCCTTGAGTGCGGCGGCCGGTCAACAGAACAGCGATCCCAGAACGCGCTTCGGTCGGGTTATGTCAGCCGCAGCGATTTTTATCAGCCTGTTGTTCCTGACTTACTGGCAAGCTGAATTGACGTCGACTTTTACCGTGCAACAATTGCAGGGCGATATTTCGGGTCCGGATGATTTGCCGGGTAAATTGGTGGGCACCACTGCCGGATCCACATCCGCAGCCTATCTCACGGCGAAACAGGCAAAGATACAGGAATTCCAGTCGATCACCGACGCTTTTGCAGCCCTTGAAGCGGGCAAACTGGATGCCGTGGTGTTCGATGCGCCAGTACTGCTATACCATGCGGCCACAGCGGGCAGGGGCAAGGTGCGGGTGGTTGGCCCGGTATTCAAACGCGAAAACTATGGCATCCTGTTTCCGCGGGGATCAGATTTGCGCAAGAAAATCAACGAGGCGCTGCTCACCATGCGTGAGGACGGCACCTATGACACGCTTTATAACAAGTGGTTTACTGTGGAAAGCAACTGAGCAGCCTCCGCGCTTGACAGTGTTGCAACACGGCGGCATACACCGCGCGGCGTTCTGCCTGTTCCACTTGCAGGTTGGATGTTGACGACTGATGCGATATGGGAGAGTGTCCCGAGTGGCAAAGGGGGGGGACTGTAAATCCCCTGCTTTACGGCTTCGTAGGTTCGAGTCCTACCTCTCCCACCATCCGCCTGTGCCACGGCCCCGGCGTGATGGAAATGTGTAACGATCTGCGGGTGTAGCTCAATGGTAGAGCAAGAGTTTTCCAAACTCAAGACGAGGGTTCGATCCCCTTCACCCGCTCCATTTCCAGACAAGCGAAAACCCTCCCCACAAGGAGGAGGGTGATATGTTTTGAAATCTGCGCCTCAATCCACCCAGAAGGCGCGGACGTTGTCATCCATCATCACTGGAACCACGGCAACGTGGCCCTTCTTGATCACGTCGAGGTCAGCACTTCCTGCATTCAGGTCCATCAACAATTCCGATGAGCCGTCCTTGTGGATGCGGTGCAACCCGCCAGCCAGGAAGTCGGTGGCGAGAAATTCGCCGTGAGCGTCGCGTTCGA
>CAXTLE010000130.1:0-8222 GCA_964244855.1 uncultured Aestuariivirga sp.
CCGGTATTTTATGTGCAATATGCCCACGCCCGTATTTCGTCCGTTTTGCGTAAGGCCGAAGCGCAGGGAATCACTGTTGAAAATCCACGAGACGTCGATTTTGCTCTGCTTACGGATGAATCTGAAACAGGGTTAATTCGTAAAATTGCAGCGTTTCCACGCATGCTTGAAGCTGCTGCAGCGGCGCATGAACCACATAGAATTTCGTTTTATCTCCATGACTTAGCATCGGATTTCCACGCTTTATGGAACAAGGGCAAAGAAGCGCCGCAATTGCGGTTCATTATTGAGGGTCAAATTGGACTGTCCAAGAGCCGTCTCGCTTTTCTGGCCGCAATCCGCTATTGTATTGCCAATGGGTTAGGGATTCTCGGCCTTAGGCCGGTCGAGGATATGTGATGGGGCATAAGGAATAAATGGACCAGGACGATACCAAGGGCCAGGATAAGCGCAATTGGCGCGAACGCCTCGGGATTGGCGCACAAGGTAACGCTGCCGCCCCCATGACCAATGGGGCGCAGGGAAGCAGGGATTTGCCAAAAATTTCCAATGATTTTCGCAAAGATCCACCATCATCAGCCGGGCGGCCTGTACCGCCCCGGGTTGCTCCACGTCCCGTCGCTGCTGCTACAACGGTGCGTCCAGCGCCAATGGCGCCGCGCGCAAACGCAAAAGTAATCAATCCAGCACCGGCATCACCAGACAAATTGGCGGAACGTTTGCGCTCACAACGTGATGCATCAACCAGGCTGGCTGAGCAGCGCGTGCAGGTTGCCAAGCAACGGGCTGAAACTCCACCCATGCCGATGCCTGCGCCACAACAACCTAGGCCGCAAGCAGTTGTGCCCGGTGCACCCAAGCCAAAGTTCACATTCGCAGAAGAGGGCGAAGCGAAAGCAGCGCCTGCACCCGTTCCACAACGGCCAGCAATGCCACCGCCTGTCGTTCCGCAGAACCAGCAGTCGGTTCCGCCGCAGCTGTCGCCAGCACGTCCGCCACTTGGTGGTGGTGCGCCGCCAGTTGTACCGGCTTTCCAGCCACGGCCGCAACAACAACCACCGGCATTCCAGCCGCAGGCTCCACTTGGATATCCGCCTGCCGGGCAGATGCCACCCGGATTTCCGCAAGGCTATGGCCAACAACCCGTACCGCCTTACCGCCCGATTGATCCCGCTTCCGGTTATGCGCCACCTCCAGGTTACGTTCCGCAACAGCGTGGGTTTGGTGTTCCGCCCCAACAAGGTGGATATATGCCACCAACAGGTCCACGGCTGAATGTGCCGCCGCGTGCCGCTCCGGGTTTAAACACAAACTTCCCGCCGCAGCAGGACTTTGGTGCGCAGCAAGCCAATATGCCCGGCAGTGGATATGCCCCCAATCTTCGCAACAGTCGTCCGCCACTGCGTGGTCCAGTTCCCGCAGCGCCAGCGGATGATCAGTATGATGATGAATACTTCGAGGACGCGCCGCCTCCACAGGCACCAAGAGTTGCCGCTCGACCAACAAGTACAGATTATCAACAGGCCTACCGTGAAGCTGAATATGGTTATGAAGAAGACGCTCCGCGCTCGAAGGCACCATGGATCCTAGCGATTTGCCTTTTGTTGGCATTGCTGACAGCGGGATTGGGTGTTCTTGGATACCAGAAATTCGTGAAGCCGATGATTACCGGTCAGGCAGTTACCCAAGATGTACCTGCTGTTGCAGCACCCGAAATCCCGGCCAAAGTGCAAGCTGAACAGCCTGCAACGGTTCCGACCGCAGGTGGTGCAAGCCCTACCAAGAAGCAGATTTATGACCGCATTGTAGGCGATCAGGAAATTCTAGGTGGAGAGGTTCTAACGCCAGCTGAAACGCCTGCGGCGATTCCAGAGCCTGCACCTGCAGCACCTGCCGCTCAGCAGCCCGCAGGTAGTGGAGGGGAAGATGCAGCACCCCTGCCGATTCCACCCCCACCCGGTGGCACGGGTGGTCAGCAAGGGTCAATTGACCCTGCTTCAGAAAAACAATCTGCTGAATTGAATATTCCTGCCGCCGGCGAAAGCCAGGCGGCAGTTGTCGCTTCCACGCCCGTTCTGCCGGTTCCGATTGCCGCCGATCCACCTGCACCAGGCGAAACTGCTGTGGTGCCATCCTCCAGCACAGGTTCGTCGGAGAGTGAACCGATAGCGGCCGACTCGGAAGCAATCACGGACGCGCCTGCGGCAAGGCCAGCTGCTCTTGTCAAAAAAGTTGAGAAGAAGAAACCCACGCCTGAAAAGGTCGCGTCATTCAAACTCGGCTCAAGGCCTGTGGTTCTGGTTGCGCCCGCCCGAAAGCCTAAAACTGTATCGCCAAAAAAACTCGATGACGCTTCCATTGCGAGTAATTCTGACGATACAGGAGGCGGCCTTTTTGGAGACGAACCAGTTTCCGGAACGGCACCGCAAGCTGCACAACCGCCTCTTGTTGAGTCTGTGAAAAAGAAGCGCACTTTGGCTGACCTATTCAAAAAGTCACCAGACGAACCAACACAGGACACGCCTGTGAACGTGGCATCTGTTGAACCACAGGCTCCGCTTATACAAAAGCAGCCCGCTTCCAAACCACTGCAGCCTCCAGTGCAAACCGCTTCGCTAGGTGGCGGTGATTTTGTGGTTCAATTGGCGTCATTCCGCAGTCGGCAGGAAGCAACTACGGAATTTGCCCGCCTGAAAGGGCGTAATAATGGTGCTTTGGGGCGTTTTTCTCCAATCATCACTGAAGCAAATGTGGGAGGTTCCACCCGGTTTCGTTTAAGCGTAGGCCGCATGGCCAGCGAGGCGCAGGCGAATGCGGTTTGCACTTCGCTATTCGCCGGTGGCGAAAGAGATTGCCTCGTAAAAAGAAGATAGGCGTTAACTTTCAATCAGCAAATTTTTACCAATATCTGACTGACAACTTCCGTTAGCAATGAAAATGCTGCATTGAAACGCAAGATTGCAGGAAATGGCATATGAAAACAGTTATAAAGTCTTTTATCAGTGGTTGCGAAGGCATGAGCTTGTCACGCACCGAACGCGATTTTTTCACAGCTGCCCAACCATGGGGTCTGATCCTTTTTCAGCGCAATTGCGGTTCCACAGCACAAATCAGTACTCTTACAGCTGATTTTCGTGACGCTGTAGGCCGCAAGGATGCGCCAGTGTTAATTGATCAGGAGGGTGGCCGTGTACAGCGTATGGGTCCTGCCGCCAATTCTGAATGGCGCAAATATCCTTCAGCCTCCAAGTTTGGCGAGCTCTATCGGCAATGTCCAGTTCATGCGTTGCGGGCCGCTCGCAATGTCGGGCGACTGATGGCAGAAGATCTTGCAGCTGCGGGAATAAGCGTGAATTGTTTGCCCGTTCTGGATGTACCGCAACAAGGTTCCCACGCAGTCATCAGCGACAGGGCATATGATTCGACCCCTGAAATCATCATGGCCTTGGCGCGGGCTCATGTGGCCGGGCTTTTGGATGGGGGAGTGCTGCCTGTTATGAAACACGTGCCTGGTCATGGTCGGGCCACGGTTGACAGTCACAAGGAATTGCCAAAAGTAACCGCCAGCAGGCTGGAACTTGAAGCCATTGATTTTCGTGCCTTTGCAGGGTTTGCAGATTGTCCAATGGCCATGACGGCACACGTGGTATACGAGGTGCTTGACCGTGAGCACCCGGCAACCTTGTCAAAACTCATTATTCGCGACGTCATCCGCAAACAGCTTGGCTTCAATGGCCTGCTGATGACTGACGATCTGTCAATGCAAGCCCTATCCGGAAGTTTTGCTGAAAAAACGACCGCAGCTCTCGACGCGGGATGCGATATGGTTCTGCACTGCAACGGTGTGCTGACAGAAATGCAGCAGGTGGCTGATTCAGCGATTCCTTTGGCGGGCAAAGCCATGGCAAGGGCCAAAGCCGCCTTGAAACAGCGCCGTAAACCAGTGAACTATGACATAAAAACAGCGCTCAAAGATCTCGACGCTGCCATGACGATTTCTTCAAGCTGAAAGGTGCATAAGGCTTCAAGGACGAGCTTGCTCGTTCTCTGTATTCTTCCTGCCAACGAATGGGGGAAAACTTCTTAACAGGTCCCATATTTTGTGTTTTGGCATGTGCAATTCGCAAGCGGACAGGGTAAATCCATGTCATGTCCAGTATAACCGATGATCAGAATTCGACTTGGCCCGATGGCACGACAGATCCGCGCCGTGGGGTGATTGCTGAAATTGAAGATGACGCACTCATCATAGATGTGGACGGGTTTGAGGGGCCCCTTGACCTCTTACTCGACTTGGCGCGAACGCACAAAATTGATTTGAGCCGCATCTCAATTCTGGCTCTAGCCAATCAGTATATCGCATTCATTGAGCGGGCCCAACGCATGCGCTTGGAATTGGCCGCAGACGATCTGGTGATGGCCGCGTGGTTGACCTATCTGAAATCGCGTCTGCTCATTCCGCAGCCACCCAAAGATGGCGAAACTGAACCACTTGATTTGGCGCAACGATTGGCGTTTCGGCTGCAACGATTGCAAGCCATGCGTGACGCTGCCGAAAAACTGTTGAGCGGGCCCCAACTTGGTCGTGACGTATTTGAAAGAGGTGCTCCTGAACCTCTGGTAATTGAAAACCAAAAAGAATACGGCGACACGCTGTTAGACTTGCTGAAGGCCTATGCCACGCGCCGCCAGCGTAAAATGGTGCACCAAACCTACACCATCAAGAAACAAGCAGTCTGGTCCATCAAGGAAGCGCGCGAAACACTTGAACGGTTGCTGGGTGCCATGGACGAATGGGGCACGTTTGACCGCTGGCTGGAGAAGTATATCTCGCAACCCGAAACACGGCGCTCGGTGCGCGCTTCGAGTTTTACGGCGAGTTTGGAGCTGGCCCGCGAGGGCGTGCTTGAACTTCGTCAGGACGAAGCATTTCAACCGATTTTCCTGCGTCGCAGGGCGTCGGCTGCTTAATTGACAAAGGATTTGATATGCAGGCCCAGGCAAAACTGGAACAGGTGATGGACGAAAATATGGACACACCCGGCGATGACATTGAGATTGCGGCGGCGGAGATAACGCTTCACCCGCGCATGGACCGTGATCAGCATTTGCGTATCGTGGAAGCGATGCTGTTTGCGGCAACTGAACCCTTGAGCCTGGAAAAACTAACGACATTCTTGCCTGATGGTACCGATGTTCAGGCCTTGCTGGACGATCTCGCCAGCAATTACCAGAATCGCGGTGTGAACCTTGTGCAGGTCGCTGGCCACTACATGTTGCGCACGTCACCTGAAGTGTCATTCGTGCTGCGCCGTGAAACGGTACAGCAAAAGAAATTGACAAAGGCCGGCATCGAAACCTTGTCAATCGTCGCTTACCATCAGCCCGTCACGCGGGCCGACATCGAAGATATCCGCGGCGTCGCGATCTCCAAGGGTACGCTCGATATTTTACTCGATATCGGTTGGGTGCGCATGCGGGGCAGGCGCAAAACACCGGGTCGTCCCGTCACATACGGAACAACCGATGCGTTTCTCAGGCATTTCGGTTTGAACGAAATTACCGATTTGCCGGGCTTGCAGGAATTGAAAGCAGCGGGGTTACTTGAAGGTAACCTGCCGCCGGGCTTTGATATGCCACTGCCAAAAATGTCAGACGACCTCACAGAAGATGAAGATCCACTGGATGGCACTGAAGTGCGACAACCACTCGAGATGCATGTGGAAGAGGTGGAAGTTGCGCCAGTATCGGAAAGCAGCGAGCAGGCCTAACACCCGTGTTTCAGTTTCATTTACCTTACCTGTTCAGCTTAACAGCTGAATGCTCGTCGTTTACCATAGGTTACGCTGGCTCCCCGGACTCGAAAAAGGTATAAGTTTTATTACGAATTAGGGGCAACCGGCAGCACCACATAAAATCGGGAACCCAACTCCAAAAGGAGAGGCGGCACTCACTCCAGAGCAGTTGCCGTCTCTCCTTCATATTTTAAGGGTGAAGCCACCCTGTGAAATGGTCCAGGGTTCAGGCCCGCCGCATCTCCTGAACAATGGTCCAGAGCCGGTCCGGACGCGACTCGAGTGGCCTCCTCGTTAGCAACATGTCCGGGCCGGCACCTTATTTGCGGCGACCCCCAAAAAGAAAAGCGCCGAACTTGCGGCGCTTGAACTTTCAGATCAACAAAACCGTTTACTTGATTTTGGTTTCTTTGAATTCCACGTGTTTGCGCACGACGGGGTCGTATTTGGTCATTGAGAACTTTTCCGTTTTCGTACGGGAGTTCTTCTTGGTCACATAGAAATATCCGGTATCTGCAGTCGACTGCAGCTTGATCTTGATAACGTTGCCTTTGGCCATAATGGTCTCCAAACTCGAATTTGATCGGGATAGAGCCGATGGGTGGCAGAAAGTCAAGTTCTAACGGGATTATCGGCTGTTTCAGTTTCAGCGGCAAAGCCATGCATGCGCAGCGCCCATTGAAAGCCAACTGTCGCACCTTTGATGCGGGGCAAAAGCCAGAGTGTCAAAAGCACCGTCAAGTGCAGCCACAGGTAAAAATGGATCCACAGGTCCGGCTTCCACATTTTTTCAACCAACAACATTGATGGAATGACGACGTGCCCTACGGCAAAGATTGTGAAATAGGGTGGGGCGTCGTCAGCGCGTTGATGGTGCAAGGCAATGCCGCAATGGGGGCATGACGCTTCAATGCCAAGGTACGACTTGAAGATGCGCCCGCTTCCGCAGGAAGGGCAGGTTTTTCTGAAGCCGCGCCAAATGGCCTGCTTCCAACAGCGTTGGGCGATGACATACATTTCCGCAGTTCAGCGCCAAAGGCGCGATATTACCATTGGCAGCACAGACGCAGTGGCAACCTGCCGCAATCAACGTGTGATATATTTTCCGTAGACCCAGCCGCGACCACCGCCATATTTGACGCGAAGCCATTTGCCTTGTTGGCTGCAAATTGAAACGCCATTGCCATTGAAAATGCGATCGATTTCTTCGTAGCTGCCGCCAGGGCCAGTGCGCACGGACAGGAAATTGTCACCGTTGGGATCAAGTCCTTGTACCTTGCCGAAACGGTTGCAGGAGTCGCCTTGCGGCTTTGGCACTGCCTTGGTCGACGGAATGGCGGCTTGCTCTTCAACAGGGGCCACAGGTTTGGGCTTCGGCAGTGACGCCCTCACCAACTTGTCGCGCGCCGCCTTGGCATAGGGCGTAAAAATACCCGCAGGGTACTGCTCCAGAAACACGTTCCAGGCATCGATAGTGTCGATACCCTCAGCCAGCTTGTAGGCTTGGTCTTCGTTTAATGATGGTGCTGCGGGAACGACAGGCGCAATAATCTTCGGCGGTACGTAAACGGCTGCCTGAGCAGCTTCCGTTGCCGCACCACCAGGAGCCAGACTAAAGTTCTCTGGAAGGTCATCATAATAAGCTGGACGTTGTTCATGCCCGACAGATTTTCCGAGAACTTCCACATCATCGCGAATCGAGGCCGCAAGATCCCGCAACTTAACTGCCGGAGACGACAATCGTCCGAGCAGTACGCGGGTGTAAACCGAGGTCGGGTCTTTGTCGCTATCGTCAAGCCTGTCGAGTGCGGTTTGTCCGGCGCCTGCGGAATACATGATGAAAGTACCCTTGCTCGTTGTGGCATTGGCTAGGCCCCGTGTGCCGCCCAAGCCTCTGGTGCCACTGGCTGCAAATGGGTTGTCGCGGCACGCATCAATAATCAGAATACGGATTCCAGCTCCCCTTTGTTCCAGCGTTTCAACCAAGGTGTTGACTGCCAGAGATTCAGATTTCAACAAATCGGTGCCACCTTCAGTAGGCAGGGGAATATCCGTGGGCAGGAGAAAGTTTTGCCCGGCAATTTCCACACCGTGACCCGAATACTGGATCAATACGGTGTCGCCAGGTTCAATCTTGCCATAAAGTTTTGACAGCGCCTGATTGAGATCGCGACGATTGAGGTTCAGGGCTGTGGTTACATCAAAACCCAGATCCGCCAATTTCTGGCCAATTGCCGTCGAGTCGCCCACAGCTTTTTCGAGTTTTGGAACTTCCTTGTAGTCGTTGTTGCCAATCACAAGGGCCAGACGCTTTGCTGCAAAGCTTTCCGAACTCAGGTGAAACACTGCCAGTATCAAAACCAGAAGAATCAACAATCTATTCTGCATGTTCGGGACCTTAAAACCTGCGCGCATCAATCACTCTAC
>CAXTLE010000131.1:0-2177 GCA_964244855.1 uncultured Aestuariivirga sp.
GCGCATGGTGAGGACGTGGGCGAGTCGGGTGGTGAGCACGCGGGTCTTGCCTGTGCCGGCACCTGCGAGAACCAGCAGCGGGCCGTCGATGGAGAGCACGGCGTCGCGCTGTTCTGGGTTCAGGCCTTTCAGGTATTGCGGATCGGGTGCCGCCATGGCACGGGAAATGTTGCCGCCGGGCTGGGGCAGGTGGGGTTCGTCGTCAAAGTCAGCAAGGTCGAGCGGGTTACGGGTCATCTAAACAATATGGGCCTTCCGGGGCGAATCCCCAAAAAGCCCATATAGCATGTGTAACGGCGTGTAGGGCCCCCATCGGCCTTCGGCCACTTCCCCAACAAGTTGGGGAAGGACTCGCGGTTAGCTCTCCCCCAACTTGTTGGGGGAGTACCCCGAAGGGGGGAGGGGGACCTTACGCCGCAGCTTGAAATTCAGTCACTTTGCAGGGGACCGGGGTTTTGAAGTTTCGCACTTCCTCGATTGTCGCGTGCCAGTGGGCGGCCATGTCGGTGTCGCCCTGTTTCAGGCAAAATTCCGCGTGGCGAATGGCTTCGTTCAAGGCTTTGGGGCCGTGAGCGAAGACAAGGGCTTCAGCGAAGTGCTGGTATCCATTGTTTGTCATATGAGCCTCCTTTGGTGCTGTGCGCGTGTGAATGCACAGTGGAAGCTGAATGGGGCCTGAATTTTACAGGGGTGTGACGATTATGGGGCGGGGGAGTCCAGTCGCATTATTTTTACAAGACCTAGCGCTGCACTCGCTAGTTTTTCGTCGTGCGTAATGAGAGTGGCATTCGCCGTTTCTGCAATTGCAACATAGTTTGCATCATATGCACTGATGTTGTGGCGCTTTTCCCAAATCGTTTCCAATAGGGTCATTGTAGGCACAAAAATGAATGGCATCTGTTCGATAAAAAACTTGAATGCCGCTACCTCAATATCAGACAGACGTCGATGTCGGTCGATTCTGCGCAATCCGCTGATGCATTCAATTGTGAAGTGTTGTGGCACCAGAATTGTCTGGGATTTGATCAGTGATATCAATTTGCTCCAACATGGCGGCTGGAAATATCCGTCAAGAATTGCTGAAGTATCAAGAACGATCATTTTTCGATTGGATGTGTAGGTTCGGAAAATCCGTATCGTTCGTCAAATCTGCCATCTCTTTCAGCGCGTGCCTCTTCTCTCGCTTGCTCAATCACCTCGCGGGGAATGTTTGGTCGAGGCAAATTTATGAGCCTTTCCATAACTTCATCAATGGAAGGATTTGAAGCGAGTCGCACGAGTTCTCTGCGCAAATACTCGGAAAGGGAAAGTCCCTGCCGTTTGGCACGGCTCACCAAAACTTCATGAAGCGTACCGTCGAAGTCGCGAACGTGCAAATTCTTGTTCATGCATGCAGTCTGCATGCAAATTGCGTGAATGTCAAGCTTTGCGCGGAATTCCGATCATGTGGCCTACTTGGGTTGGGATCGGCAGCGCCTTGTGGTTTGAAGCCATCGCATCAATTCGCACTTTCACATCATCCGGAAAGTTTGAGGTTTTATGGGTGGTGAGGTCCACGTGGCTGACCATGACTTCGAGGATGCAGGCGACCCAGCCTTCGCTCGCGTGTTTCATTTGTTGGACGTAGTGGACGCGTTTGTGGTCGTGGTCGATGATTTGGCTCTCGACTGCCACGGGGTCGGTGGATTTCATTTCTCTGAGATACGAGCAATGGGTTTCCAAGGTGAAGAAGCTGTTGTTGGTGGCTTTCACGTAGTCGGGGCCCAGTCCCAACGCGGCGAACATCTGGTCGGCGGCGCGGTCGAAGAGGACGCCGTAATAAGCCATGTTGAAGTGGCCGTTGTAGTCTATCCACTGGCTTTCGATTGCCATAATGGTGGAGCGGTGGGCGACATTGTTGGGCATGGCGAACTCGTGGTTTTGTGTTAGATTTGGCGTATGGATACTCGCCCGCTTCGCACCGCTACTCAAGACGTGATCACGCGTCTGCACAATTTATTGGGGGATCGGCTTTCGACAGCACCTGCAACGCGTGAGCAACATGGCAAGGATTTGACCTGGGCTGCGGGGCATCCGCCGGATGCTGTGGCGTTTGTGCAATCGACCGAGGAGGTGCAGGCCGTTGTACAGCTGTGTGCGGAAAAGCGGGTGCCGGTTATTCCGTTTGGAACCGGCAC
>CAXTLE010000131.1:2277-8214 GCA_964244855.1 uncultured Aestuariivirga sp.
TTGTACAGCTGTGTGCGGAAAAGCGGGTGCCGGTTATTCCGTTTGGAACCGGCACTTCGCTGGAGGGGCACTTCACGGCACCTTGGGGTGGAATATCGATTGATCTCAATGGGATGAATCGTATCCTTGAAGTCCATTCTGAGGATCTGGATTGCCGGGTTGAGGCGGGGGTGACGCGGAAGGCCTTGAATTCGCATTTGCGGGATCAAGGGCTGTTTTTCCCGATTGATCCTGGAGCTGATGCGTCGCTTGGCGGCATGGCGGCGACGCGGGCTTCGGGCACCAATGCGGTGCGTTACGGCACCATGCGTGAGAATGTGATGGGTCTCACAGTGGTGATGGCCAATGGCGAGATTGTGCGCACGGGGGGTCGGGCCAAGAAGTCGTCCGCTGGTTATGATCTGACGCGGTTGTTGGTGGGCAGTGAGGGAACCTTGGGGGTTATTACCGAGGTGGCGTTGAAGCTGCATGGCATTCCTGAGGGCATGGCGGCTGGGGTGTGTTCGTTCCCGAGTGTGGAAGCCTGTTGCCGGACGACGATAGAGACCATTCAGAGCGGCATTCCCGTGGCGCGGATAGAATTGGTGGATGCGGCACATATCAAGGCGATCAATGCTTATTCAAAATTGACGTTGACCGAAGCGCCAACGTTGTTCTTGGAGTTTCATGGTACTCATGCCGGGGTGAAGGAGCAGTCGGAGTTGTTCCACGCGATTGCCGCTGATCACGGTGGTGGAGACTTCCAGTGGGCGACCAAGGAAGAAGACCGCTTGAAACTCTGGCAGGCGCGGCATGATGCGTTTTGGGCGACGAAGACGATTGCGCCCGGACAATCTGAATCATTTTCCACGGATGTGTGTGTGCCGATTTCGCGGCTGGCGGAATGCGTGGAGCAGACGCGATTGGACCTTGAGGCGCATGACATATTCGGGCCGATGATAGGCCATGTAGGCGATGGAAACTTTCATGTGGTGATGTATTGCAATCACACGGATGCTGCTGAAGTTAAAAAAGTCAAATCCGCTTATGACCGTCTCATTGATCGTTCGTTGGCGATGGGTGGAACTTGCACGGGCGAACATGGTATCGGCAGTGGCAAGCGCAAGTATCTGAGAGCTGAGCATGGCAATGCTGTTGATGTGATGATCGCCATTAAAATGGCACTGGACCCGCAGAACATCATGAACCCCGGCAAAAATGCCGCCCCGGATTTCACATGAGCATTTGGCGTTCACCGGTTTTCTATTTTGGCGTCCTGCTTGTATTGGCTGTAACGGCAGCACTTGCGGCACCCTATGTGGTGCCTTGGAACAATTATCGGTCTGATCTGGAAACCTATGGACGCAAACTGACCGGACGCGAAGTTGCGATTGCCGGCAATATTGCTGTGAAGCTTTTTCCCTGGCCGCAACTCGAAGCGCAGGATGTTGCCATCGGCAACCCTGAAGGTTTTTCCAATGATGCCTTTGTCAAGGCTGATGCGGTGAGGGTGACCCTATCTCTTGCCGGTCTATTCAACGGTACTTTAAATGTTGAAAGTGTTTATGCCGAGCACCCTCAAGTCAACTTGCAGCGCAACGCGTCAGGACATGTGAACTGGGTATTTGCACCTCAGGCACAGGTTGCGGGGCAGGGGTTGCTGTCACGCGTGAAACTTGACCAGATTGTATTGTCGGGTGGGCTGATTTCGTTTGATGATCTGCGCAACGGCCACTCGACTGTGTTTACAGATCTTGACTCAACGCTTTCGGCACAATCAATTTTGGGACCGTGGCGCATGCAAGGCCAGGCAAAGTGGAATGATGTATCGTTCGGTCTCGTGGTGACAACCAACGAAAAGCAAATCACAGAGCCATTGGACTTTACAGTCAAACTTTCCCCCAAAGATGTTTCACTTCCTCTGGCGTCGGTTGAAGGTGCTTGGGACGGTACACAATTCAAGGGGGCGGTCAGGCTTGATCCGCAGGAAACGACAGGTGAAAAAACCAGTGCTGAAGGTGCGTTCAAACCGCTGGCTCTACAGGCTGCTTTAGAAGTTTCAACAGAACGCATGAGCCTGCTGAAAATCCGCATTGCACCCTCTGATCGTAAAGACAGCGGCACCTTGATAGAAGGGGATGCGTTGGTCGATTTTGGAACACAGGCGCAAGCCAGAGTGAATTTAAAATCGCCCCGCATCAACTTGGACACGCTGGTTGGGACAGCCGCAATACAAAAATGGCGGGACGGCGGGTTTCTGAAGTTTACCAATCAGATGATGCTGAGCTTGCCTGCCAAACTGACGATGGATTTCAGTCTGGATATCAATGTACTGACGAGTGGTGGCCAGGCCATGAATGATGTCAAGTTGACCGGCGGTCTGCAGAGGGAGGCCATACGTGTTACACAATTTTCTGCCGAGCTGCCGGGTAGATCTGTTGGAGTTTTTGATGGCGTTATTTTCCCTCGAAAAGACTCCGCCCAATTAAGTGGCAAGTTCAAGTTTGAAAGCGGCGACAGCAGGGCCTTTGTTGGTTGGCTTTTGCCGGATAATCGGGCGACACTGGACAAGCACTGGACTGGCAGTCGCGGTCGGCTGGAAGTGCAATCAGGAACAATGGATTGGTCTGAAGAACATTTCGGTCTTGCGAATGTGCTTTATAGTTTTGATGGCTCGCAAGGGCGGGCATCCTTATCTTCGCAAACGGGTGCCGAGCCCGACCTCAATGTTACGGTTGATACGGGGCAAATTGATATTGACAGTCTGGTACCTGACGGCTGGTCGCTCATACGTGATGGAAGCTTGCCTTCTCTCATCAGTCTGGTTTCGCAAGACATGGATGCAGCACCAAATAGTCGCAGGTTAATTCTGCGTGCGGCTTCTGTGCTTCTGAATGGCGTGACAGCGCAAAAAGTCGCAATCGACATTGCTTCGAAAGCAAGTGGATTTGAAATTAAATTGCTGGACATTGGCAATGTGAGCGGCGCGCGGCTGCGGGGTGGAGGATCATTTGTAGACAAAGGTAACGGCCCCGAAGGGACACTGATTTTTCATCTTGATGCGCAAGACCCGCGCGGATTTGTGCAACTCGTGGGACTTGGAAACGCACCTGCGGGCTGGACGCGGGCGCTGGGAGTTACAAGTGTCGAAGCTCTGCTGAATGCGGTTCCGAAAAAAAGCGGGCCGGAACTTTCTATGGTGTTGCGCGGTTCAACAGGACCGATCAATGCAGAATTGGTTGTGAGTGCAAGAGAACTCGAAAAAGGCCGTGGTGCCGCATTGGCGGCATCAGGAGGGGTAAACACTGCTGACAGTGCAGCCCTTGTCAGGTTGTTTGGCGCAAACTTAACAGGTGCGGCGGGGCCAGCTGATGTGACGTTTGAGTTCAATGGATCACTTGTGCAGAACTTTGCGTTTTCGACAAGTTTAAAAGCCCTGAACAGCATTGCAAAAATGGAAGGCACAGCGGATGTGAACCAGCCCTATTTTGGAATAGCGGGCAAATTTTCAGCGTCGGCAGTGGATGGTGAGAAAGTGGTCAATGCTTTAGGGCTTCCGCTCAATTCTGCAGGGCACCAACCCTTTAATCTGGCGGCAATTGTGGCGGCAAAAGACGGCGAATTGTCGTTGTTCGACTTGGCGGCGCATGTAGCGGGGCGGCGGTTTGCCGGGCAGGCCAGTTTTGGGACAGACCACCAGTTTCACGCCGATGTTGAGACTGATACAGTCAATGTTCGCGACGCGTTTGCACTGGCATTCATGCCTTGGGAGGGCACGGACTTTGATAGTGCCAAAGGCTTTGCCGCGATTGACGAGCAGGCAATTGGTGGAGATGTGTTCATCAGGCCCATCCAGTTTGACCCCATGACAGGAGATGCGTTGAAAGAAGTGGTCGTTGGCATTGGTTTTGAATCGGGTAAACGGCAGCTCACCATGTCGGCACCTGGTGAACAAGGGTTGAAACTGGACATAACAATGACGCCGCGTGGCGTAAGTCAAGATGTGACGGGAACACTGCGCTGGCCTGTCGATTTGGCGCGGGTGGTAAAGACCAGCGATCAATTGGTTTTGGCCACTGGCGGCCTTGTTGTTGACGGTGCGTTCAAAACAACGGGCCAATCTCCGGCTGCCGCCTTGGCCTCCATGGAGGGCAAGGGCAACTTCTCGCTTTCGCAAGCCGCGTTTTCACGCCTGAGCCTGAATGGATATGCCAATGCGGTGCTGGCTGCCAAAACACCTGATGCGCTGTCACTGGCGCTTGGACAGCTTGGTAGCCCCCCCGGCACGCGCTTTGGCGAACACATTGGCAGTTATGTGGTATCAAACGGTAATGCTGAGTTTTCGGCTGTATCAGTCTCTGCTGATGGCGTGAAAGCGACGATTACGCCTCAACTGGATCTCACGTCGGGGCAAATGAAAATTGCGACGACAGTTTTATTGTCAGCGCAGCCCGCGTTGCCGCCGGTGACCGTGACCTATAGTGGACCTGCGGGTGCTTTTGAAGTGCGGAATGGCACGTCGGCTTTGGCGGCGAAACTTGGTTATGATTTGCTGTCGAAGGAAATGGCAGAACTGGAGAAATTGCAGAACGAGCAAGTGGCACTGGCTGCCAGGGAAGAGGCACAACGGAAGGAAGATGAGCAGCGGTTTGCCGACTATCAATCAACAAGGGTTGAACTGCGCATGCAAGCGAAGCTGCGTAAATTTCAGGCTGGTGAACGCGAAAAGCGTGGTTTGGAGCTGCAGGCAATTATTGACGCTGCAATAAAAGCCGGGCCAGCTTTGACACGGCTTGAACTTCAACGTCATGGAAGACAGTTGGAAATCAGGAGGATTCTAGCAGCTGCAGCGCCTCAACTTTGAAGCTGCGCCTGCTGCAACAACCAAACACGAATGGCCGAGGAGAGGTTGCGGTTGCCCCGGTCCTTGTCAATATCAGCAACCAGAGCAGCGACAGACTGATGTTTTGCCGATGCAGCAAGTGCAAGGGCCTGCCAAAATTCGGGTTCCAGGGAAATAGAGGTGCGATGGCCCGCAATTGAGAGTGAACGCTTCAAGTCCTTGGGCATCAACCTGGATCGCGCTTATGACCGTCGAGTTGTTGTTGGACAAGTTGCTGTTCAGATTTTTCCAGCAGTTTTTCGGCTTTGGTACGACCGAATTTCTGTCGGTTCAATGCCGCTTTTTTTTCATCTGAGTCGCGGGTTTTTTGTTTGCGGACCCGACCAAGATTGATGACAATCGCCATTGCAGATATATCAGGGCACAACGGCACATGTTGATTTAGGATCAGGCGCGATGCCAAGCAGAAGGTCGTACATCCGTCGCACGGTGCAGGCCTCTTTCTTCCGGTCCGTTTGTGTCATGTCTGGAGATGTATAGGTGATGACCATGTCGTTGTAATAAAGGCGAATGAGATTATTGCCGCCAGCGCCAAACATTACCATCTTTTGTGACGGGTCGATGTAAAGTGCGCCCTTTTTTTCGGATTTCCACGAGGCAAAGTCTGTTGTGGCGCAGTTTTTGGCAAGGTCAAAAGTGGCCTTTGCAGGGATCCTCTTTTCTGCTGTGCATTCTCTGGCCAGAGGGTCAACACTATCGACAACGAAATCCAATCCTTGCGGATTTGGAGATTTTACGCCGGATATTTGCTCCAGAATTTCAGGCTTGAAGATGGCGTGCATCGTGGCGCCTTTTTCGTCTTCCTCAACTGTGGGGACAGTGACCTGTCCGTTGGATTCCCGCACTTTCGCGATCTCGTGACCGCGGAATATGCGCAAAGGCTCAACCGGATTCATGCGATAATAAGTTATATACAGAAAGGGCACGAGGATCAAAACGGCAACAACAGCAAAAATTGAACGATGATTCATGACGGTCCCAGCATATTTTCCGGTTTCACAATGGCGTCGAAGTCATCGTTTCGCCAACAGAAAAGGTATTTCTGTGTGTAGCTT
>CAXTLE010000132.1:0-8102 GCA_964244855.1 uncultured Aestuariivirga sp.
TCATGCCCTGGAACAGGAATGTGGCGTTTGGATCGCCCTTGTCGCCCTTGATGAAGGCGTAGTTGCCTTCTGGCTTGGCCTTCTGGACTTCTGTTGCGATGATGCGGCCAACACCGACGTTGTCAAATGTGATGTAGAGTGCGTTTGGATCTTCGAACTGCACGTCATAGGCAATCGACTTGATGCCAGCATCGCTGAGCGCCTTGATCGATGGCAAGATGGCGTCCGAGTCAAAGGCAACAACCAGAACAACGTCTGGCTTTTGCGAAATCAGGCCTTCGATGTCAGCAGCCTGCTTTTGGGCCGAGCCTTGCGCGTCTGTGGAGATGTACTTGTTGCCAGCAGCTTCTACGGCGGCCTTTATGGCGGCTTCGTCGGTCTTCCAACGCTCTTCCTGGAAAGTCTTCCAAGACACGGCAATGGTTTTGCCAGCAGCCTGGGCTGCAAGGCTCGATACGCTGAGCAACATTGCGCCCGCGATTACAGCATAAAATGCACGCTTCATATTGTAGATCCTCCTGTTGCCTCCCGGTTTCTCTGGGACGTCACATGATGGTTTTGCTACCACCTTTTGAAACGCGCGAAGCAGACGTTGCTTGAATTCATGAATTTTTTTGACGTCCAAAATAATTCTTGCATAACTGCCATGCGAGAGTCAATGTCGAAAACAACGATAAGAAAAATATTGGCGAGAACGGGCGCCGTTGGGGATGCAGGAAAAGGCCGACAGTGAACTGGTGCGGCGGCAAAACCGCCGCGTGGTGTTGAATGCGTTGCGTCGGCACGGCGCATTGGCACGGATTGAACTTGGCCGCTCCACGGGGCTGTCTCCCGCATCGATTACATCCATCGCATCGCAGCTGATTGCCGAGCAGGTGATTGAAGAACTGGAGCAGGAGTTTCCGCTTGGCGCTTCAACCCGTCGCGGACGACCCGTCGTGCGGCTTGGCATCAAGCCGGAAGCCGCCCATGTGCTGGCCGTCAATATTTCGATTGATACGGTGCGCCTGGCGATTGCTGATTTCAACGGGCAGATTTTACATCGCTCGTCGTTGCATATGCCAACCTATCCCGCCGAAGCCAACCGCTTCGGCGATGAGGTCGCCGATGCCATTGTGGGGTTTCTGAAATCGGCTGGGTTCAGTTCGTCTGCAATTGCCCGGATCGGCATTGCCGTACAGGGTTTGGCCGATGACAAGGCCGGCAGCCTCGTTTGGTCGCCTGCTTTTTCGGCAAAAAACATTCTGCTTACTGGGCCCATCACCGCCAAACTTGGGGTGGATTGCCTGATTGCCAATGACGCCAACATGATTGCAGAAGGATTTCTGGCCGAAGACGCGCACACCAAGCGCGGCACCACGGCCACCATTTTCACAGGCTATGGCGTGGGCATGGGCCTGATCATCGATGGTCAGGTCTATCTTGGTGCCACGGGTGGAGCTTGCGAGTTTGGTCATATGAACCACATTCCCCATGGTGCGCCTTGCCGCTGTGGGCGGCGCGGCTGTATTGAGGCCTATGCGGCTGACTATGGCATCTGGCGCGAGGCCAATGGTGCGCGCGATGATGATGCACCACACGAAGCGATTGACCCTGCTTTGATGCAAGCGCTGCTGGCTCGCGCCATGCAGGGCGATGTGAAGGCGGTGCAGGCCTTCGAAAAGGCCGGAGAGGCGCTTGGCATTGGCATTGCCCGGCTGATTGCGATTTTGAATCCCGACCGCATTGTGATTGCAGGACCGGGATTGAATGCAGCACAAATCATCGAGCCATCGCTGCACCGGGGTGTCGTTGCGGGGGTAATCGAAGAGTTGCGCAGAAATGTATCGATTGAATTTGTGCCGTTTGAGACTGACATGATTTTAAGGGGCACGATTGCGGCGCTGCTGAAAGCGGTAGATGGTGATATGGCAGCCCACGGGGGGAGCCATGGGCAGGCGGGTTTTCGCAGTGAGCAGGTGGTTGTTGATTGATGCGATTGTACACATCACCAAGGCCCTCTGTGTCTGACCCCACCTCACCGCTGGTTCCAGAATTCTTCCTGCAATTTCGCCGCTTCCTCTGACAGCAGCGGCCCCACAATTTCAGTGCTGCGCTGACCTGCTGAAAACACAACATGACAAGGCAAATCCAGTGTTGGATTTTCCTCATGGTTGCCAGTTTGCGCTTTCAAGTCTTTCTCTGTTTGCCCGAAGACCACGCGTCCAATGCCCGCCCAGTAAATGGCCCCTGAACACATGGCGCAGGGTTCGGCTGATGTATAAAGTGTGCAGTTCTGCAGGAACGCCACGTCATATTTTTTGGCGGCGCGTGAGGCCAGAAGGCGTTCTGCGTGGGCTGTGCGATCGCCGCCTTCCGAGGTGTAGCCATTGCCCTGCTGCATCAGCACATTGCCAACGGCATCGGCCAAAAGGCATCCGAAGGGATGGTCACCTGCTTTGCGCGCCTTGCGGGCGACGTCGAACGCCAGACGCAACAGCACTTCGTCAGATATTGGCATGATGGTATTCTCTCCCAGCGATTACTGGCAAATTGCCACAGTAAACCGCGCTTGCAAATGATTTTGGTTTCAGCAAAGTTCATGATTGGACGAAGCCGCAGAGCTTTGCCAGTTGGGACTAACAGGGCGGGGTTTATGGCAGAGGTTTCAACACGGTTGGAATTGCGTGATTTGGTCAAGCGGTTTCCGGGAGTCCTGGCCAATGACCACGTGAGCCTGTCGGTCAAGCCCGGCGAGATTCATGCACTGCTGGGCGAAAATGGCGCTGGAAAATCCACGCTTGTCAAAATGATCTATGGCATCACTGCTCCTGACTCAGGCTCCATTTTCTGGAATGGTCAGCTTGTCAAGGTACCAAGCCCGAAAGCTGCGCGCAAATTGGGTGTGGGCATGGTATTCCAGCATTTCTCGCTGTTTGAGGCAATGACGGTTTTGGAGAACATCGCTCTGGGACTGGACCGCAAAACCTCGAAGCGCGAGCTTGAAGCTGAAATTCTGGCGGTGCTCAAAACCTATGGATTGAGCCTTGATCCCAAACGCATCGTGTCCACTCTCAGCGTGGGCGAACGGCAACGCATCGAAATTGTGCGGGCACTGTTGCTCAATCCCAAACTCCTGATCATGGATGAGCCTACGTCGGTGCTGACGCCGCAGGAAGTGGGGCAGCTGTTTGAGACGCTGCGGAAACTCGCGTCGCAAGGTTGTTCAATTCTTTACATTTCGCACAAGCTGCATGAAATCGTGGAGCTTTGTGATACGGCCACGATCATGCGCAACGGCAAGGTCGTCGCGACCTGTGATCCGCGCAAGGAAACACCGCGCAAACTGGCGGAGATGATGATCGGGGCGAATTTGAAAGAAATTTCACGTGCAGCTGGCCGGGAATTTGGTGATGTCAAATTTGAAGTGAAGCAATTGAGCCTGCCGAAGCATGGGGATTTTGGAACGGCACTCCGCAACATCAGTTTCACGGTCAAGGCCGGAGAAATTTTTGGTGTCGCTGGTGTTGCGGGCAATGGCCAGAATGAATTGCTGGAAGCGCTGGGTGGAGAGATTTTAGCATCCGATGACTCTGCAATTCTGGTTGAAGGTGTTGGCGTTGGCAGTAGTGGACCTACTGCACGCCGTGCGCGCGGTTTGTGTGCGGTGCCAGAAGAACGCCATGGCCACGCAGCAGTTTCAGATTTTTCTCTTTTGGACAACACCGTCCTGACAGCTCGCAATCGCATGCACATGGTGTCCGCCAATTTGATTGATGCTGGCAAGGCGCATTCATTTTCAGAAAGGATCATAGCAGATTTTGGCGTGAAAGCGCAGGGGCCACAATCGATGGCGGGGTCACTGTCCGGTGGCAACTTGCAAAAATACATCATGGGCCGGGAGATTTTGCAAAGCCCGACGGTGTTGATCGTCAGTCAACCGACGTGGGGTGTTGATGCCGGTGCGGCGGCTGCCATTCACCAGGCCATTGCAGATCTTGCGGCCAAGGGTTCGGCCATGGTGATCATCAGTCAGGACCTTGATGAATTGCTGGCGATCTGCGACACGCTGGCGGTGATCAATCTCGGGCGCTTGTCTAAATCCATGAGTGTCAACGAAGCATCGGTGGATGAGATTGGTTTGTTGATGGGCGGCATTCATGGTGATGCTGGGGCAAACCATGCGCTTTAAATTTGAAAAACGTGCTGAGCCAAGTCGCGTCATGCTGTTTGCAACGCCTGTCGCGGCGGTGGTTCTGACCATGCTGTTGGGAGCCTTGATCTTTGACGTCTTGGGGTATCAAGGTTTTCGGACCGTAAAGGAAATTTTCTTCACGCCTGTTCTTGCGTCCTACAAATGGCTGGATGTTGCAACAAAAGCCGCTCCCCTGATTTTGATTGCACTGGGCTTGTCGCTTGGCAACAAGGCCAAGGTCTGGAATATCGGGGCCGAGGGGCAGTATATGGTGGGGGCGTTGGCTGGTGCCTTCATTGCTTATCTGACGCCCGGCGTCACAAGCAACTGGATCATCATTCCCATGCTTGTTGCTGGCGTCATTGGTGGCGCGGCCTGGGCTGCGATTCCGGCTTTTCTGAAAACCCGGTTGAATGTGAATGAGGTCTTGACCAGCCTGATGCTGGTTTATGTCGCCATGCAATTGTTGAGCTATCTCATCACCGGGCCATGGAAAGATCCGAACGGCCACAACTTCCCACAGACGGCACCTTTCACAGACGCACAATTGCTGCCGCATGCGATTGCGGGCACATTTGTTCCGCCGGGACTGGTCATCGCTTTCATTCTGATGCTGGTGTTCTGGGTGGTGGTGTCGCGCTCGGTCTATGGGTTTGAAGTGCGGGTGGTCGGGGCGGCCCCCAGTGCGGCGCGTTATGCGGGTTTCAATGCCAACAAAACCGTGTGGACCACATTGTTGATCAGCGGTGGCATGGCTGGGCTTGCGGGCATTCTTGAAGCCACCAGCCAGCTTGGCCAGATCAATCTCGGCTTTCCGTCGAATTATGGTTTCACGGCGATCATTGTTTCATTTCTGGGCCGCCTGCATCCCGTTGGGGTTTTCATTGCGGGTATCGTTCTTGCCATCACCTATGTGGGCGGACAGGTGGCGCAAACCACTGTGCATGTACCTTCGGCTTCGGGCGGCATTTTGCAGGCCTTGATGTTGTTTCTCATTCTCGCTGGTGACGTGTTGGTGCGTTATCGCTTGCGCTTCGTGAGGGTGCAGGCATGAGCATGGATTTCATCATATCGGCCATCATCACCGTGGTTGGAATTTCCACGCCGATATTGCTGGCGGCCACTGGTGAGTTGGTGGTTGAAAAAAGCGGTGTGCTCAATCTGGGTGTTGAGGGCATGATGCTGGTTGGCGCTGTCACCGGATTTGCTGTCACCTTCACAACTTTTAACCCTTGGCTTGGCGTTTTGGCAGGTGCGGCGGCGGGGGCTGCGGTGTCCATGGTGTTTGCGGCTCTGGTTTTGTCGCTGGGGGCCAATCAGGTTGCGACAGGTCTGGCATTGGCGATTCTCGGCATCGGGCTTTCGACTTTGGTGGGTGCTGGTTTTGTGGGTATCATTGTGCCGCCGTTTTCATCAATTTTCCCGGATAGCTTGGCACGCGACCCGTTCTGGCGGGTTTTATTTGGGTATAGCCCCTTGGTTTATATTGCACTGCTGATCGTGCTCGCGGTAGGCTGGTTCCTGAAAAACAGCAGGGCAGGCTTGGTGTTGCGCGCAGTCGGCGAAAATGATCTCTCGGCCCATTCCATCGGTTACTCAGTCATCGGCATTCGCTATGCGGCCATCGCTTTTGGTGGTGCCATGGCTGGCATTGCGGGAAGCTACTTCTCCATGGTGATCACGCCGATGTGGGCAGAGCAAATGACGGCTGGCCGGGGCTGGATCGCCTTGGCACTTGTCGTGTTCGCAGGCTGGAAGGCCGGACGACTGGTGCTTGGCGCTTACCTGTTCGGAATATTGATGACACTCGAGCTTTATGCCAAGGCGACAGGGTTTTCATTCTTGCCATCCCAGTTCTGGGCCTCGATGCCTTATGTCATGGCCATTGTTGTCCTGGCCTTGATTTCTTTACGAGATCGTTCGGGCAGCGAGGCCCCGGCCTGCCTTGGCAAACCGTTTATTTCCAATTCTTGAAGTTCAACCAAAACTAAAAAAAGGAGACGTAACATGACGACTATTTCGAGACGTAATTTGTTGAAGACGGCAGGTGCAGCTGCCGCACTTCCACTGGTGGGTGGGCAAGCGCTGGCCGCAGACCCGCTGAAGATTGGCTTTATTTATCTGGGGCCTATTGGTGACTTCGGTTGGACCTGGGCGCATGACAAGGGCCGCAAGGCCATTGAGGCGGCTTTGGGTGACAAGGTTGTCACCACCTATGTTGAAAACGTCAAGGAAGATGCAAGCGCCCTGCCCGTGTTGCGTGATCTGGCGCAACAAGGCCACAAGCTGATCTTCACAACGTCATACGGTTACATGGACCAGAGCGTCGCACTCGCCAAGGAATTCCCGGATGTGAAGGTTGAACATTGCACGGGCTACAAGCGCGCCGACAATCTGTCGACTTACAATTCGCGCTTCCACGAAGGCCGCTCGGTGCTGGGCACCATCGCTGGCATGACCTCGAAGACCGGTACCATAGGCTATCTCGGTTCGTTCAAGGTGCCTGAAGTGGTGCTAGGTGTGAATGCCTTTGCGCTGGCAGCACAAGCAGTCAATCCGGCGATCAAGGTGAAGTTGATTATGATCGATTCGTGGTTCGATCCTGCAAAGGAAGCAGCCGCCACCGAAACACTCGCAAACCTCGGTTGCGATGTGATCACAGCCCACACCGACAGTCCTGCCACCTTGCAGGTCTGCGAACAAAAGGGCCTGTTTGGTTTTGGCCAAGGTGCCGACATGTCGAAGTTTGCGCCGCATGCCCACCTCACCGCCATCGAAGATATTTGGGGACCCTATTACATCGCACGGGCGCAAGCGGTGCTGGATGGTTCGTGGAAATCGTCCGACACATGGTGGGGCTTCAAGGAAGGCTCTGTCGTCATCTCGCCTTACAATGCGTCGATGCCCGCAGACGTCGTTGCAGCTGCCGACAAGATTCAGGCGGGCTGGAAAGATGGCAGCTACAATGTGTTCAAAGGCCCGTTGATGGATCAATCAGGCGCTGAAAAAGTCGCCAAGGATGTTGTTATGGACGACGGCGCGTTGGCCACCATCGACTGGTTCGTCAAGGGCGTCGAAGGCGCGTGATCTGACACTACGAAGTTAATGAGAAAATAAAAAATAAACCGGGTGTTCGAGAGGATGCCCGGTTTTGCATTAACCGCCTGACTGAAGATCAATTACTTTTTCATGCAAACAGGCTAGAAGGCAGTTCGAATGCGAGACCATGCCCTTCAAACACTGACGGGCTACAAAGGGAAAAACGAGATGCGCGGAATAATTCTGGCAGGCGGTAGTGGCACCAGACTCTATCCTTTGACACTGACAATTTCCAAACAACTGTTGCCAGTCTACGACAAGCCGATGATATATTATCCAATGTCGGTGCTCATGCTGGCGGGACTACGGGACATTTTGGTCATTTCCACTCCGCATGATCTGCCACATTTCCAGAGACTTCTTGGGGATGGCTCGAATTTTGGCATTAACTTGGCTTATGCAGAGCAACCTCATCCAGGCGGCCTTGCCCAAGCCTTTTTAATTGGTGAGAAATTCCTTCAAGGAGGACCAGGTGCACTTGTGCTTGGCGATAATATTTTCCATGGCGACCGCCTGCAAGAACGCTGTCGGCAAGCCGCCAGCTTACAGTCCGGTGCAACTGTTTTTGCCTATCATGTGGCTGATCCAGAACGTTACGGCGTGGTTGCATTTGATAAAAACCGGCGCGCCACCTCCATTGAAGAAAAGCCGGCGGTCCCGAAATCAAACTGGGCTGTGACCGGTCTGTATTTCTACGACAAGGATGTGGTGGACGTCGCCAAATCCATAAAACCATCAGACCGGGGCGAACTTGAAATCACCGACGTAAACCGTGTTTATCTGAAACGCGGAGACCTGCAGGTTGAAATGTTGGGCAGAGGAAATGCGT
>CAXTLE010000133.1:0-8013 GCA_964244855.1 uncultured Aestuariivirga sp.
GTGCGTTGACCTGGGAAACTTGAGCCCATCACCCACAGAAGATCAAATGCTGTGAAGCCTGAAAGCACGGATAGAATTGTGACAACAATCAAAGTTGGCATCAGCAAAGGCAAAATAATATGACGAAAGACTTGACCGTTTGTTGCGCCATCAATTTTTGCGGCCTCTATCGGATCTTTCGGAATGGCGCTCAAGCCTAACAAGATCAGCACCATTACAAGACCTACTGTCTGCCAAACAAATGTTGCAATGATTGCGGGCGTCACTGTGTTTTGTTGATAGAGCCAGCCAATGTCGATGGGTCGCCCCGTTGCAAACCCCAGAATTCGATTCAAGACGCCGTCAGGGGCATAGACATGAAACCAGATAACGCCGACGGCAGTCGGTGCCAAAATACGCGGAAGGAAGATGAGATTCTTGAAGAGATTTGAAAATAACACCCCGCGGGACATGACAGCAAGTGCAAATCCGATTCCGAGAGGGAAAACCACAGAAGCAACGACCCAGATTGCTGTATTGTAAAATGCTTCGGCAAAATACGAGTTCCCCGGCAGTTTTGCATAATTTGAAAAACCAGCGAATTCATCGAGGCCCGCAAATTTCTTCCACTTGGTGAAACTGAAATAGACGTTATATACGACCGGCATTAGCAAAAGCCCGCAAACCAAGAAAATGGCAGGAGCCATGAAAGCAAAAGCGACCCAGAAATTTCTTCGTCTTTTCCGATCATCGTTTGCAACAATGCGATCCCAGCCGATGCGTCGCATCAGCTCAAAATCGGTTTCTCGGTTCTTTTGAAATACCATTGTAATTTCCTCAGAAATTGGGCGGCCTGGGGAGGCAGGCCACCCAATCAAGCTTTACTTGCTCGCCCAATAAGCAGCGTTGAGTTTTTGGACATTGGCCATCACACTCTCGGCAGTTTTATCGGTTGGAGCTAACATAAAGCGTGTAAACTCAGCTTCAATCTCGCCTTGCAGGTCGGCTGGAACGCCTTCCCACCAGCGTGTATAGGCTGCTGTTTTCATGTCCGATATTTGGCTGTTAATCTTTTTGACAATAGAACTTGGAGGATTGGCTTTTAGATTTCCAGTCGAATTGCCGGATGCTTCAGCCCAGACATTGGAACCAGGAACAGACAAGAAATATTTCAAGGCATTTACAACGTCAGGATTAGCCATCCCTTTTTTAGAAAGAAGGATGGGACCACTTTCAGTGATGATCGATGATGGCAAAGCGGCATCAGCGTTCGGCATGATGAACGCATCAAAATCCGTTCCGGCTTTCAGTCCAGCTTTTTCCACTAATCCAATGGCCCAGTCACCCATCAAATACATCGCTCCCTTGCCTTTCGCAAAGTCAGCAACTTCTTCGTTTGAGCGCGCGTCCGTAAAATAGCCCTTTGAATACCAGTCAGCCCAAATTTTGAAGGCATTACGTACAGGCTCGCTGTCATAAGCCGTCTTGCCGGTAAATAATCCTTTGTAAGCCTCAGGGTTGGTTCGTAACATAATTTCTTGAAACCAGATGAATCCACGCCACCCATCCTGGGTAGTGGCATTGAACGGCGTTATGCCTGCCGCTTTGAGTTTATCAGCGGCAGCCACAAGGTCGGTCCAAGTCTTGGGTTCACTGATCCCAACCTTAGCAAAGTCTGCCTTGTTATAGAGCACGACCCAATGGGCAATATTCAGGGGCACGCCGTAAACATGGTCACCCACTTTGTAGAAATCACGTAGGCCCTCAGGGTATTCGCCGCTCTTGATCATGTCGGCCCATAGGCCATCAAGTTCGGCCACGCCACCAGTCTTGACCAAATCTTCGAACACGCCGCCCGTCCACCAGGTGAAGATTTGCGGCGGATCGTTAGCTGCAACTGAGGACTGGACGAATGCTTTGTATTGTTCCGGTGGTGAATAGGGTGTTTGACCCATTTTTACGCCAGTGGCTTTTGTTGCGGCATCGCCTACTTTTTTTAGAGCATCAGACCAGAAAGCCTTGTCGTGGATGAGGTTAACTTCCCCGGCCATGGCGCTGGTTGCGGCTGAGGCTGAGGCTATGAAACCTGCTAGAGCGATTGATAGAATTTTTGATTTTGTAGACATAGTTTCCTCCCTTGGTTGGTTAATCGTCAGGCACCTCTCAATGAGTTGCCTGTATCGCGATCGAAGAGGTGCACTCTTTCGACGTTGAATCTGAATTTAAATGTTTCGTCTGGCTGGATGAGTCTGGGTTGACTCATACGACTGACAAATTCGACCCCGCCGATCTCAGAAAAAAGTAGCGTTTCATTCCCGAGCATTTCGGTAAAAGAAATTTTGGCACTGACCAACACACTTTGCTTTGGCCTGACACCATGTTCATCTGGCACAATATCTTCTGGTCTGAAGCCTGCGATGAGTTCTTCTCCACCTTTCCATTCGTTACCGAAATGCCGTTTCGAAATATCAAAACTGAACGCGGCGCTCTTGAAGACTGGCTTTTCGTTCGAAATTTCCACGATACCTTCAACGAAATTCATCTGAGGTGATCCGATAAAACCAGCCACAAACTTGTTTGCCGGTCTTTCAAAAACATCAATCGGAGAGCCGGACTGTTCGATTACGCCGTCTCGCATCACGACCATGATGTCCGCTAAAGTCATGGCCTCAACCTGATCATGGGTGACATAAATCGTTGTCACTTGAAGTCGTCGCTGTAGTTTTTTGATTTCAACGCGCATTTGATTGCGGAGCTTGGCGTCAAGATTGGAGAGAGGTTCGTCAAATAAGAAAACTACAGGTTCACGTACAATGGCTCGCCCCATTGCCACGCGCTGGCGCTGCCCCCCGGAAAGCTGCGCCGGCTTTCGGTCTAAATAAGGACCAATTTCCAAGATTGAAACTGCTTTGTTAACGCGGCTCTCAATCTCTAATCGCGGCAATCGTTCAAGCTTCAATGAGAATTCAAGGTTTTGCCTAACTGTCATGTGAGGATAGAGTGCGTAGGACTGAAAGACCATTGCGACGCCACGTTGTCGTGACGGCATGTCATTTACAATATTGCCATCCAAGCGCATCTCGCCGTGAGAGATAGTTTCAAGTCCGGCAATCATGCGGAGCATTGTCGATTTCCCACAGCCTGAAGGCCCAACAAATACGGTGAATGACTTGTCTGGTATTTCAAGGTCAACACCACGCACAGCGATGTGACGACCATAGACCTTCACAATATCTTTGAGGCTAACCGTTGCCATCGTTTCTCTACCTCTTTCATTGGCACATTACGAAATTGCCCCAGAAAGAGTAGAAGTTTCAGTTGAATGAACACGAATCTTTCATTAACTTCCAAATAAGTTCATTTTTAGTTTTCATTGATCTCTATGAATTTAAAGAGGTATCAAGTTTGAAAAGACCAACCGCAATTGATTTAGCCAAGGCCGCAGGTGTGGGTTTGTCCACCATTGATCGTGTTCTCAATGGGCGGACTCGAGTCAAATCTGGCACAGCACAACGCGTCTTAGAGGCCGCAGAAAAAATTGGGTTCTATGCCGAAGGAACCATCAGAGCCCGCATTATGGCGCGCAGGCCAACATGCAATCTTGGATTCTTGCTCCTACAGAAGAGCAATCGTTTTTATGAAAACTTGGCGCACGAGCTGCGGGCCGCCGCTATCGCCTTCGAAGCGGCAAAGGTGAATGTTGATATCGAATTCATCACCGATCTTTCCCCAGATGTCGTTGCTGCCAAAATAATTTCAATTGGAAGGAAATCCAATGTTGTTGGCATTGTCGCCACACAACATCCATCTATTGCAAGGGCAGTTGAATCTCTGCGCGAGAAAGGTGTACCCACCTTTGGTCTGCTCAGCGAAATTTCTGCGCAATGCAGCGTTGGTTATGTTGGCTCGGACAATTGGAAAGTGGGTAGAACTGCGGGTTGGGCCATCTCGAAGATAAGTAAAAAGCCAGGTAAAATCGGTATTTTTGTCGGCAATCATCGGTATCGCTGCCAAGAGGTAAACGAAATTGCTTTCCGTGCATATTTTCGCGAACATGCGCCAGATTTTGAAATCCTCGAGCCGCACAGCACGTGGGAAGACAACGAAGTTGCTGAAAAACTAACTCATGAATTGCTTATCCGCGAGCCGCAACTTGCCGGATTATACGTGGCTGGAGGGGGCATCGACGGCGTAATCAAGGCCCTTCGGGAAACGCAGAGAACTGAAGAACTTGTGACGATTGGTTACCAGAATACTGACATAACGAGGTCGGCTCTTTCAGATGGAATATTGAGCTTCATTATTTCACATCCCGTCAAATCGATTGCCCGAGAGGCAGTTATGGCTATGACAAGTGCCATGTCCCATGGACCAAATAATTTACTACCTGCAATTGCTTTGCCTATGGATGTTTTTACACCGGAGAATATTTGAGCATATCATGTTTTCTCTCATGAAGAAAAAAATGTCATGAATGCTCTCATCAGAACAAATTAAATTGGTGAGAACGACGGCAAACATTCATCTGCAAGTATGGCAATCACTAAATTGAATTAGCGCTTTGTTGGAAGCTGAATAACAGCAAATTATTTGGAAGAGTTCAGTCCAAAAAACTGCCCTCTTGCGTGGTTTGATCGTGCGAGTTGCTCCATTCTTCCTTGTCGACAACAAATCACGATGATAGATCGATCTCACAATACCGGAGTGTTTATACTGACTGAAGCGAGGCTTCGATCAAGAGGATACATAATTCATGATCGCGATTGCGCGGGGCACGTCGAATGCTTCAGCAACGTTATGGCCGACAAAACAGAAGACTGCGTTTTATTTTGCATTTCAACGGCTGGAGCCACGCTGAGCCTACTTAAATTGAGGGATAGTGATGAAATCGAAAGTAGACCAACTGCGTGATTACAGCCTCACTGGAACCAGTACACATCACGCCATTGAAGCAGGCCTTGCTTCTGCTGAATGGTATCACACCACTATTTCGCGCGAGGATATGAAAGCGCTCATGAAGCGCCGCGATGGTCCAGCACTTCGCGATACGATTATCTGGATAGCGGGACTGGCGTTCAGTGGCTTTGGTGCTGCTCATTATTGGGGAAGCTGGTGGTGCGTTCCCTTCTTTGTGGTTTACGGCGTATTATATGGCTCAGCTTGTGACGCCCGGTGGCATGAGTGTGGCCACGGTACTGCATTTAAAACTCAATGGATGAATACAGTTGTCTATCATATTGGCAGCTTTATGGAGATGCGTAATCCCATAACGTGGCGTTGGAGCCATGCACGGCATCATACTGATACCTACATCGTCGGGCGTGATGCGGAAATCGCTGTGATGCGACCTCCCGATTTATTTAAAGCAGTGCTGCATTTTATTGGCGTTGCAGATGCATTTCAATTGCTTGCAACACTTCTTCGCCAATCACTTGGAATTCTCTCGACAGATGAAAAAGATTTTGTTCCGGCATCAGAGGCAGTGAAAGCAATTTGGGCGGCGCGGGCGCATGTCGCAATTTACCTAATCACAATTGTTGCTTCAATTTACATGCACTCAGTTCTGCCCTTGATGTTTGTAGGTCTACCTCGACTCTATGGCTGTTGGCACATGGTTCTGACGGGGCTATTACAACACATTGGCTTGGCCGATAATGTTTTGGATCATAGGCTTAATACCCGCACCGTTTTGATGGGACCGATTACCCGGTTCATTATCTGGAACATGAACTATCATGTTGAACACCACATGTTCCCTATGGTGCCATATCATGCCCTTCCAAAACTACATGAGTTGATCAAGCACGACTTACCCACGGCAAATCCTTCGATCTGGCACGCCTACCGCGAGGTGTTCCCTGTGCTTCTGCGGCAACTCAGATATCAAAACGAATTCCTTAAGCGTGATCTGCCGCCGACCGCAAAACCCTATCGTCAAGATCTGTCATCTTTTCCCGCTCGCGCATCTGCGCAGTGAGCCGAAATGAATCCAAATGAGAAATGACAGGCTAATTTGAGAAAAAATTTGAAAAGGATTAAATTGAATGACTTGGGTCAAAGTGTGCAGCGAGAATGAAATTTATAAAGAAGATTTGATCCGCTTCGATCACGCTGGCAAAACCTATGCCATATATCGGAGTCCTGAAGATCAATATTTTGCAACAGACGGCCTCTGCACCCACGAGAAAGTTCATCTCGAAGGCGGTCTGGTCATGGGCGATATTATTGAATGCCCAAAACACAATGGCCGATTTGACTACAAAACTGGTGAGGCGAAGGGCGCTCCCGTCTGCGTGAATCTCAAAACCTATCCGGCAAAGTTAGAATTGGGCGTGATCTATATCGAGGTAACGTCCCAGCAAGGAGATAACAGTGTATCATAAACGGAAAACAATTGCTGATTTGCGGGCGCTCAAGGGCAAGCGTCAAATGTCAATGCTATATGTTGAAACACTTGATGAAGCACGGGCCGCCGCTGCGGCTGGGATTGAGATGCTGTCAATTGGCCATGGCGTGTGGAATACAGAAATGCGTGAAGCGGCAGGTGATTGTGTTGTCCAAGTTGGCATGCTGCCGGGCGTGTTCTGTACCTATGAAGACTATCTCCGTGGTTCTCATAAGGCCGTTACGATAGGCGCAGACTGCGTTTATAACATTGCGAGTACGGAGACGATCCGAAAACTGGCAAGCGAAGGCATCCCAGTCGTAGGTCACGTGGGATTGATTCCGCTTAAGGCCACGTGGACAGGCGGCTTTCGTGCGGTTGGGAAAGATGCAGAAAGCGCTCAAAAAATCTTTGATGCTGTTATGGAGTTAGAAGAAGCGGGGGCAATCGGCGCAGAGATTGAGGTCGTACCTGCACGCGTTGCAGCAGAAATTTCCAAACGAACAAAACTTATTCTGCTTTCTATGGGAGCTGGAGCTGGATGTGACGCCCAATATTTGTTCGCAGAAGATATATTGGGTTACACCCGCAGCCACATACCGCGCCATGCCAAAGTGTACCGAAATTTCAGATTGGAATACGAGCGTTTGCAAATTGAAAGAATTGCCGCGTTTCGAGAGTTCAAAAATGACATAGATGCAGGTCTCTATCCCGAGGAGAAACATTTGGTATCGATATCCGATGCTGAGTTTGTAAAATTTACAACTCAACTTCACCTGTCGTGAAATGTTTTAGGCACTCAAATGTCAATGGCTAGGGAATTAGGCTGCTTATACAAAAAATGACCAATATCCTCATTAGCCAAGTGAAGACAAAGCTAAATATTTACAAGTCGGCGACTTGAAAACCAAAACATTCAAAAGAGGAATATCGTGTGCGATGTCTATTGATGGATTTTATACCTTAAATCTCTCAAACTCTGCAGACAATCTATTGTTGTCGCCCGCTTCTTAGGAACGGCAGATGGGCCTTACAGAAGAACAGCATCAAAACGGAAGATTTTTTCGAGGTATTGTAACAAACTTGCCAGCGCCCATTTTTCTGAATTTCAACAACGAATTAATTCCAATAGAAACGCGATGCGAAGTTGAAAAAACTCAGATAGTCACAAGCGATACGCATTCTCTTTTCGTAACCTGCAATTCTTCATCGCCTTTACCTTTATCCTATTGTGGCGAAAATAAAACAGAAATCATAAATGGCTGAGCTGCGCCATCTCCGCTATACAGTCGCAGCTGCCGATCAGGGTAGTTTTCGTCGTGCCGCACTCGCATTGAAGATTCATGAATCGGCAGTCAGTCGACGCATCCGAGACTTGGAAGATGAGATCGGAGCGGCACTCTTCATTCGCCATACTGGCGGAGTACAGCTGACACAAGCGGGCGAAATCTTTGTCGGCTACGCGCGAAACGCTTTGAAGCAGGTATCACACGCAGCTCTCGACGTCGGCGCCATTGGTCGCGGCGAAACGGGCGTCATTCGAATCGGCATTTTCTCGTCCCTGGCTTCCGGGTTTCTTGCAGAGCTTGTTTGTTGTGTCAATAAGCATTGAACATTGACCCGGTATCGGCATCCAATATTGACCCACT